>NZ_CDWTMG010000121.1:4368-14666 GCF_977945845.1 Frankia sp. CcMO1 | reverse complement strand
CTCATCTGGCAGCGCGCCGCCCTACTCTCCGGCGGACCCCCCTGGGAAGAGCGATAACCAGCAGGGTTGTGCGGAATGATCGGCTGAATAGCATTCGCGGTCCAGCGCAAAGGGGCCGGGTCTACCAGAGCTCGGTTTACCAGAATTCGGTTTTTACTAGAATTCGGTGTTTACCAGAGTTCGGTGAGTGCGGCGAACAGCTGAAGCCGGTGCTGTAGCCAGCCGAGGGTGCGGAAGTTGCCGCCGAGGCTGGCGGGCGGGTTGCTGAGCAGGGTGTCCCGACGTAGGAGATCAGCAAAGTCGATGGTGGCGCCTACGGCTCCGGGCACGTTCGCGCGGGCCAGGATCGCGAGCATTTCGCTGGCCATGATGCCGTAGCCGATGCTGGTGGGGTGGACGCCGTCGAGCGCGATAAGACCTCCCTGGGTGCGGCCCCGGGCGTCGGAGAGGAAGAACCGGGTGTCGGGCCGGGGGTGCAGCTCGCGGAGCGCCTGGGGTAACGGATAGGGGCCGTACCGGTTCCACCAACTCGGCCGGGTGGTCGGGTCGTCGAGATAGCGGCGGTAGGCGAGCCGGTCCAGCAGGGCGCACAGGTCGAAGACCCGCCAGTCGTCACCGGCCTGCCGGTGCGCCCTGACGTGCTCGATGATGACTTGGTTGTACATGTCGATGGCGCTGTCGATCTGCCGGCACTGCGTCCCGGTCAGGCAGGGGTCGGCAGTGTCGAACTGGTCGTCGCTGATCCAGGCGTAGGTGTAGCGGGCGAAGTATCGCGAGCCTTCCGGCTTGTCGCCGACCCCGCGGGCGAGCGGTGCGACGGTGACGTGGGGGACGGTGACCAGCACGACATGCTGGGCTCCCACCTTTTCGATTTCGGTGACGAGCTGGTCGTACTCCTGCTGGAAGTGGGCGGGGCGCCATACCGTGTAGGCGTTCTTCCCGTTCAGGTCGGCGAAGTCGTCTCCGCTCCAGGCCAGCCGTAGCCCCAGAACGCTGGACAGCGCGTTGTTAGCCCCGAGGGCGACCACGAGCGTGCCGACGCCCTCGGCACCGAGTTGCTGCGCCGCCGTCAGCTGGGTGGTACCCGGGTCGCTGGGGCCGGCCAGGGTGCGCAGGGCAGCGATCGGCCCGTCGTTCTGGACCAGGAGCCTGCGCGGATTCCAGGACCGGCGGGCGGGGTGCTCGGCCAGCTGTTCCTGGCACCAGCCGACGTTCTTCGAGAGTGCGTCGCGGACATCCCAGCCGTAGATCGCGAGATTGTGGTTGAATTCCGCCTGCTCGACGGGGAGCCGGCCCGGGCCGAAGTCCCAGTAGCGTTGCACCCCCCGCGCCTGGGTGTACAGCGTGACTATCAGGCGTAGCGCGTGCGCCGGTAGCGGCCGGCCCTTGGTAATGGTGTCCGCGTGGCGCAGCAACTCCTCCATGTTGAGGGGGAGGCCGGCGCAGCCATCCGGCCCGGGATAGATCGGATAGCGAAACGGCGTCACCCCCATCGCCTCGGCCAGTAGAGCCGGCCACGACCGGTCGGTGTTGCGGACCGCCAGATTCTGGAAGCCATGGGTGAGCGAATCACCGATCGTCACGAGCGGATGGGCGACATCCACGTCGGACTCGACGGTGAACTCAATGCCGAGGTCGTCCCGAACAGGCTCCGGAGCCTCCGCGCTGATCACCAGCTCGTCCGGCGCTGGCACCTCCGGCACGGACATCGCGGCTCTCCTTCCCCCAACCCACGATTTCCCCGACCCACGATGCGTGAGTCGCCCCGAGGTCGAGAGCGCCATTGTGCACCCACGCACCTGTCCAGTCCCCCGAGCCCCCGGGGACCTGCTCGACCACCGGGATCGTCGCGTTCGACTCCGTGAACCGGAGGGGGTTGGCCGTGACGACGGGGTGTCCTCCCGAGGCGTCGTGTGGGTCAGCTCGGCGCACCCGGTGGCCGCCCGCCGGGCGCGCCGGACGGTGGCTGGCCGCCGGGGCACCGGCGGGCTGGCCGCTGGACGGGGTGGTCGTGGTGTCGACGCCGACGGCGAGGGAGACCGTGTAGCCGCTGGTGACGTTGCCGGCCACGGTGGCGAGCTGGCGGGCGCCGTCGTCGTCCCCGAAGACGTTGTCGCTGTCGAGACTGACCTGCGACAGGTTCGCGATCGACGCCTCGTAGCCCTGCTGCGCGTAGACCTGGTCGCAGACGTTCTTCGGCAGGGCGACCTGGGACGTGGCGATCGCTTTGGTGGCGTCGGTGATGCTGGCCTGGTCGGGGTAGACCTCGAAGTGGATGTGTGGCCAGCGTCCGCTGTAGCAGGCCGGGAAGATGCTGGTGAAGCGCACCTTCCCGGCCTTGTCGGCGATCTGGACGCCGCGCAGGTAGTTCTGGTCGGTGATGCCGTTGGTGTACATCGAGTAGCGGCCTTCGCGGTCACAGTGCCACACGTAGACGGCCACTCCCGAGAAGGGGACGCCGCCGGCGAGGTCGGTGATGGTCAGCTCCAGCGTCATGGGGACGCCTTCGGCGGTGCCGGTGGCTCCCCCGAAGCTGGACCGGATGTCGCTGCGGACCACGCCGCTCTGCTCGAGCACGTCCGGCCCGTTGGAACCGTCGCCCGGGTAGGGGCTAGCCGTCTCCTGGGGGATCTCCCCGGACGCCCCGCTGGTCGAGGCGGATGATGACGTGCTGGGCGACGCGGTGGAGCCGGACGATCCCGAGGCTTCGGCCCCGCCTGTCCCGCAGGCTGTCAGGCCCGCCGTCGCGACACCGAGGCCGAGAAAGGTCAGCATCCGTCGCCGGCTCAGCAGCGTGCCGAGGTCGAAGCCCAGTCCCTGGTCGACGGCCTCCTCCTCGGGCCGGGGCAGGGGACGCCCCTCGTACGTCGGCCTCCGGCCGTCCCGCTGGTAGTCCGCCATGCGCTCTCCTTGAGATCGACTGATCCTGTGCCTTCACCATGGCGGGACAGTCTTTGCCCGCACTGTGCGCCCGCTGTGCCGCGGCTGTGCGTACCAGGTCCCCATCACGGCGGCGGGAAGACCGGCCAGCACGGGCCGGCCAGCACGGGCCGGGCCGTATGACGGTACCGGTGGGGCTGAGGCTGGCTACGGGATGGTCCATTCGCGCACGGTGACGATGTCCAGCCTGCGTTCCACGACGGCGCCTGCCGGCCAGCCGTCGACGAGCCGGGTCAGCTCGTCGGCCAGCGATTCGGAGCCGACGGCGTGCCACCTCTGCGCGGCGAGGCCCGCCCGTAGGGCCTCGGCGTAGGAGCTCCGGCTCATCTCGGCGATGTCGCGAACCATCGCCGTCGTCGTCGCGAGGTGCGAGGACAGTCCCGTGAACGACCGCCTACAGCCACATCCGCCGTCGGGGTCCGCCCGGTCGATCGCGTAGACCAGGCCGATCCACACCAGTTCCCCCTCGGCACAGTGGTTGAAGTCATTGTCGCGTTGGCCCTGGGTGGCCGCGGTCGCGGTCAGATCTTCATGTCGGCTCCTCGGGGCAGGGAGGTATCAGCAGGAACGGGCACGAGACCGGTCACTGCTGTTCGTCGCGGCGACCCGCGCCCGCGACGACCTGGCGATCTTCTGGCATGGCCGGCCAAGCCCGTTCCTGGCCGCCGCTTGGACGCGGCGTCGCGCCGTTGGGTCGAGCTTGCGCAACTGACGAAGCGCATGCGGGGCGATGCCGACCGGGTACCTCAGGCCAGCCCGAGGTCGGCCTTGACGGCCGCGACCCGCCGGCCACGGCGGGCGAGGCAGGCCGGCGTGTGGTCGGCGCGAACCTGGTCGATGATCGCCGTGAGCCGCTCTCAGGCCTCCGGCACGCTCAGTTTAGGCGACACGGTCATGCACTCAACGTACACGCAGGGTATCTTCCTGTATGTGGACATCCCTGCCGGTCTGACCGATCTGGCCCGGGTAGGTCAGCCGGCCGAGGTGTCCGGATCGTAGGCGAGGTTGGGGCGCAGCCATCGCTCGACGTCGGAGATCTTCAGGCCCCGCCGTCGGGCGTAGTCTTCGACCTGGTCCCGGCCGATGCGCCCGACGGTGAAGTACCGCGACGACGGATGGGCGAAGATGAGCCCGCTGACGGCGGCCGCGGGGGTCATCGCGAAGGACTCGGTCAGGCCCATCCCCACCCGCCCGGCGTCCAGCAGGTCGAACAGCGCCTGCTTCTCGCTGTGGTCGGGGCTCGCCGGGTAGCCGAAGGCGGGACGAATGCCGCGGAATCGCTCGGCGTGCAGATCCTCCAGCGACGGCTCGGCGTCCGGCTCGAACCAGGCGCGTCGCGCCTCAAGGTGGACATACTCGGCGAACGCCTCGGCGAGCCGGTCGGCCAGGGCCTTCACCATGATCGCCCGGTAGTCGTCCTGCCGAGCCTCGAAGCCGGCCGCGAGCGTGTCGGCGCCGTGGACGGCCACGGCGAACCCGCCGATGTGGTCCCCGGCCGGGGCCAGGTAGTCGGCGAGGCTGCGGTTCGGCCGCCCCGCGGGCTTGGCCGTCTGCTGGCGCAGCATCGGCAGGCGCAGCCGCCCCGTGGCACCCTGACCCGACGTGCCACCCGGACCCGGCGAGCCGGCGCTGTTCACCGCGCCGACGTCGATCAGATCGATCAGGATGTCGTCGTCCTCCGCGACGGCGGGCCAGAAGCCGTAGGCCCCGCGGGCCTGAAGGCTACCGTCCGCAATGATCTGATCGAGCAGGACGTTCGCCTCGTCGTACAGCTCGCGGGCCACCGGCTGGTCCAGGATCGCCGGGAACTTGCCCTTCAGCTCCCAGGCAAGGAAGAAGAACTGCCAGTCGATCATCGCGCGCAGCGCGCTGAGGTCCGGGGTGACGACGCGGACGCCGGTGAAGGCGGGGACGGGCAGGTCGTCGAACGTGACCTGCTCGCGGTTCGCCCGGGCCTGCGCGAGGGGGAGCAGCGGGCGCTGCTGGCGGTTCTCGTGCTGCTCACGCAGGAGCTTCTGCTCCGCCCGGTTACGCACGGCGAGCTCCCCGGCCCGGTCGGCGTCGAGCAGGTCCGAGACCACGCCGACGACGCGGGAGGCGTCCAGCACATGGACGGTGGTGGCGTCGTAGGCGGGGGCGATGCGGACGGCGGTGTGCTGGCGCGAGGTGGTGGCGCCGCCGATCAGCAGGGGCAGCTTCAGCCCGCGGCGCTGCATCTCGGTGGCGACCGTGACCATCTCGTCCAGGGACGGAGTGATCAGGCCGGACAGGCCGATCGCGTCGGCGCCCTCCGCCACCGCCGTGTCGAGGATGACCGTGGCGGGGACCATGACCCCCAGGTCGATGACCTCGTAGTTGTTGCAGCCGAGGACCACACCCACGATGTTCTTGCCGATGTCATGCACGTCGCCCTTGACGGTCGCGAGCACCACCGTGCCGTTGCCACGGTTGCCACGGCCGGTGCCGGCGGTGTCGGTGCCGGCCAGCAGCGCCTGCTGCTTCTCGGCCTCCATGAACGGTTCCAGGTAGGCGACCGAGCGCTTCATCACCCGGGCGCTCTTGACCACCTGCGGCAGGAACATCTTCCCGGATCCGAAGAGATCACCGACGATCTTCATGCCGTCCATGAGCGGTCCCTCGATCACGTCGAGGGGGCGGGCCGCCCGCGCCCGGGCCTCCTCCGTGTCGGGCTCGATGAAGTCGACGATGCCGTGCACGAGCGCGTGCGCCAGGCGCTCCTCGACCGGCGCCTCGCGCCAGGACAGGTCCACCGTGCGCTTCGTGCCGCTCCCGCTCACGGTCTCGGCGAACGCGACGAGCCGGTCGGTGGCGTCGTCGCGCCGGTCGAAGAGCACGTCCTCGACGAGTTCGAGCAGGTCGGCGGGGATGTCCTGGTAGACGGCGAGCTGGCCGGCGTTGACGATGCCCATGTCGAGCCCGGCGCGCACGGCGTGGAGGAGGAACGCCGAGTGCATCGCCTCGCGGACGATGTCGTTGCCGCGGAAGGAGAACGACAGGTTCGAGATGCCGCCGCTGGTCCGCGCTCCCGGGCAGCGATGCTTGATCAGTGGCAACGCGTCGAGGAACGCCTTCGCGTAGCCGTTGTGCTCGGCGATGCCGGTGGCGACGGCGAGCACGTTCGGGTCGAACACGATGTCCTCGGCCGGGAAGCCGACCCGCTGGGTGAGCAGGTCGTAGGCGCGGGCGCAGATCGCCACCTTGCGTTCGGCGGTGTCGGCCTGGCCCCGCTCGTCGAAGGCCATCACGACCACGCCGGCGCCGTAGTCGCGGATGCGCCGGGTCTGCTCCAGGAAGGGCTCCTCACCCTCCTTGAGGCTGATCGAGTTGACGACGCCCTTGCCCTGCACGCAGCGCAGCCCGGCCTCCAGCACGCTCCACCGCGAGCTGTCGACCATGATGGGCAGGCGGGCCGCCTCCGGCTCGGTGGCGAGCAGGTTCAGGAACGTGGTCATCGCCCGCTCGCTGTCGAGCAGGTCGGCGTCCATGTTGACGTCGAGCAGGTTGGCCCCGCCGCGCACCTGCTCCAGGGCGACGTCCACGGCGGCCTGGTAGTCGTCGGCCTCGATCAGCCGCCGGAACCGCGCCGAACCGGTGACGTTGGTGCGCTCCCCGATCATGACGAAGCCGGTATCTTCGCCGATCTCGAACGGCTCCAGCCCGCTGAAGCGGGTGCGCGCCGGCGGGGCCGGAACCGGGCGCGGCGCCGCGCCGGCGATGGCGGCGGCGATCCGCGCGATGTGCGCCGGCGTCGTCCCGCAGCAGCCGCCGACGATGTTGACCAGGCCCGCGGCGGCGAATTCGCCGATCAGCCGGCCGGCCTCGTCCGGGGTCTGGTCGTAGCCGCCGAAGGCGTTCGGCAGGCCGGCGTTGGGATGGGAGGCCGTGAACGTGTCGGCGAGCCGGGCGAGCTCGGCGACATGCGGGCGCATCTCCTCGGCGCCGAGCGAGCAGTTCACCCCGACGACCAGCGGATGCGCGTGGGCGATGGAGCTCCAGAACGCCTCGACGGTCTGCCCCGACAGCGTCCGCCCGGACAGGTCGACGATCGTTACCGAGATCCACAGCGGCAGCCGCGGGGCGACCTCGCGGGCGGCGGCGATCGCGGCCTTCGCGTTGAGCGTGTCGAAGATCGTCTCGATGAGCAGCAGGTCGACCCCGCCGTCCGCCAACGCCTGGATCTGCTCGGCGTAGGCGGCCCGGACCTCGTCGAAGGTCACCGCCCGGTACGCCGGATCCTCCACCCGCGGAGACAGCGAGAGCGTGACGTTCAATGGGCCGATCGAACCGGCGACGAACCGGCGCCCCCCGGTCTGCCGGGCGGCCTCGTCCGCGGCCTGGCGGGCCAGCCGCGCGCCCCGCAGGTTCATCTCCCGCACCAGCGACTGCAGCCCGTAGTCCGCCTGGCCGATGCTCGTCGCGGTGAACGTGTTCGTCGTGGTGATGTCCGCGCCGGCCGCGAGATACTGCCGGTGCACGTCGAGGATCACGTCCGGACGGGTCAGGTTCAGCAGGTCCGGGTCGCCGGCGACGTCCTTCGGGTGGTCGCGGAACCGCTCCGTGCGGTAGTCGGCCGGGGTGAGCCCGGCGTTCTGCAGCATCGTGCCCCAGGCCCCGTCGAGCACGACGACCCGCTGGGCCAGCAGCTCCCGGAGCTCCCGCTCGCCGGCCCCGACCGTGCTGGCCTCGACCGCGCTGGCCTCGACCGCGTTTGCCCCGGCCGTGCTGGCCTCGATCGCGCCGTCATGGACGGCCACCTCGTCGACCGACCTGGACCCTGCCATCAGACCACCTCCCGGTTATGGGAGGCGCCCTTACTGAACGGTGCGGGCCGAGCGTGGCGGACCTGGGCCCGTTGCAGCGCCTCTCGACCTGTGAGTGACGATACCGTGCCATCGTGATCACTTCACGTCGGCTCGAGCGTTTCCTCGCCGTTGCTGCTGTCGCTTGAGAGTCGCACGCCACCCGGGCGGGACACCGGTCCGCGCCGCGCGTGAGCTCATCCGGACTTGGCGGAGGTGCCGGCATACAGCGCACGGATCTGGGCGTCGGTCGGATGGTGGCCCGTGCCCGGGAAACCGACCGTCCAACCGGCGACAAGCACCGCGCGGTCGATGGCACGGTCGGGATCGCCGGTGGCCAGCCAGTAGTGCAGGAACCCGGCGAACAGCGCATCACCCCCGCCGGTCGTGTCCACCACGCCCAGCGGTGCGACCGCCGCGACAGCGCGCACCGGCCGGTCCGCCACCGCCAGCAGGCAACCCCGCGCGCCCAGACCCACGACCACGATCCGTGCCGGTCCCCGGGCAAGCAACTGCCGGGCAAAGGCATCGGGGGGTACGGTGAGGTTCTCCGCCGAGCAGAACACGATCGACGCCCGGGTGAGCCAGTCCTGTGCATAGGCGTCGTCCTGCCCGACCAGGGACGCCAGTCGCACGTCGCTGCCCAGCGCGGCGAGCCCGCGGGCGACGTTGCAGCCGACCCCGGCGACTTCCAGGCGCAGCGACCGGTTCAGATAGCGCACCGGGGGGTAGGCGAGGGGGAAACCATCGACCGGGATCGTCTGCTGGACGTTGACGACACCGGCAACCGCCACGGACAAGCCCATAGGCCCGCAGTGTCGCACCGCCGGGCTGAGTGTCGTGAGCATCGTGGGGCCATACCTGCGCGATCTGTGCATCGAGGAACAGCGGGATCGCTGGCTGCCCGGGGTGGCTGCCGGCAAGGAGGTGTCCATCCGGGCGAGGGCGTCGGTGAGCGCGTCCGCGCGGCTGCGTTCCAGGTCCCCGTTGCGTTCCAGGTCCCCGTAGACCCGCGCCTTGATGGCGGCCAGGGACATCGGTGAGCAGGACCGCGCGATGTCGGTGGCGTAGCGCACCGCGTGGTCCAGTACGTCGCCATCCGTGATCATCTGGTTGACCAGCCCGAGCTCGGCCGCCTCGGCGGCACTGACGGCGTGGCCGGACAGCAGGAAGTCCGAGACCCGGGCGGTGCCCATGATCCGGGGAAGATGCCAGGACAGACCGTATTCGACGACCAGGCTGAGGCGGGAGAAGCCGGAGTTGACGGAGGCGGAGGCCGCGATGAACCGGACCTCCGGGTCGGCGTCCGCGGCACGCAGGGCCTGCGCGTAGGCGGTGGCCATCGGCAGGGTGAACGCGTTCATGACCTCGAGCCGGTTCAGGGTGACGACGGCGACCCCGTCCTCGACCCGGGTCAGAACGGGATCGGCAACGGCGGTCTGGATCGACTCCGTGCTGCTGCGCGCCTTTCGCTCGATTCCCTCGAGGTCGGCGGCGTGCCTGGCGTTCCTGGGCGCGCCCGGCGTGCCGCCGCGCCCGCCGCGCGGACTCCGCAGATCTCATGCCGATGTCGCGTCTTCGTAGCGAATCGTGAGCGATCGTGTGCGTGGACTGTTGGGCAAGGATCCTGGGCTCCCGGCCCTTCGAGTGGTCCCGGTGTCGTGTAGCATGACCTCCAGATCCGGACAGGGACCGTGACTGGCACCTGGAGGGCGACAACTGAAGATCGATCTAGGGCATGGTCCCGTGGTGAAGCCTGGAGTTCACGCCGCCCTGTCAAGGCGGAGGTCGCGGGTTCGAATCCCGTCGGGACCGCGTTCGTAGGGCTAACAGTGCGCTGTGGCTCATGCGAGAGTCGCACTACCCGGGGCAGGTAGCTCAGTCGGTACGAGCGTCCGCCTGAAAAGCGGAAGGTCGGCGGTTCGACCCCGCCCCTGCCCACCACTTCTGACCTGCGGTTTTACCTCTCGGAAGAGATCGTTTACCGCTTTTGTAGATCGTTATGTAGCAACGGGTGTAGCAACGCCGACTGCGGTTGGCCAGCGGACGGTCGCCCGCGCACCCCCGCTGACCTGCATCGACACTTCCGGCAGACCGTCCGCTTCGGGACAGCACGGTCAAGCCGGCTCTCGCTCGCCGCAGTGCCCCGTCAATCGCGTCCGACGTTAAACAAATGCCCTGGTCAGGCGTCCGCTCCGAGACGCAGGTCCGGCACCTCTCCACCTGAACGGGCCGCTGAAGCCGCAGGACCTGCGACGCCCGCACTCGCGGTCGAGCGCGCCGCATCACTTCCCAGACAGCCGCGGGCCTTTGCTACACCGGTAGCTACAAATGAGCCGCAGAACGTGGCGGAGCCCGCTGGCGTAGCCGTCTGACCGGCCTCGACTCGGGAAGCGGAGCGGCGGGACCGTCCGGTTCAGCGGCGGACGGTCCAGGACGCACCGTCGCTGACCTGCACAGATGCTGTTGGCTGACCGTCCGCTCTCAGGATGTCGGTCAGGATAGCTATTGGCAGGACAGATCCTGCGGAGTCGAAAT
>NZ_CDWTMG010000121.1:1317-3903 GCF_977945845.1 Frankia sp. CcMO1 | reverse complement strand
CCCCTGTGCGGCAGGCTGACCTGTACCTATAGTGAATGATGCTATCTTTCAAGGTTTGGTGACCTTCCGCCGTTGGTTGGTCAAGGTCGACCAGTCTCGGTATCACGGCATGGGCGCAGCTTCCAGAGCCCGATGTCCGTTGCCCTGACCTGGAGGTCTTGCGTCTGTGCCGGGTTGTGGAGCGGAGTTAGTCCCAGGCGGCGAGCCAGAGCAATGGTTGAGACCTGTGGATCGGCTGGGGAGGGCGTACCTTCCCGGTGATCGAGGTTGAGGTCTTAGTCAGGCCGACGTTGGCGCTTTGGTCGGGGAGGCACGCCCGTGCTCACGGTAGTCCTCGAAGACGACACGCCCGCTGATGGTCCGGCGGCGACGCGGTCGCTGATAGATCGTCCGGGAGCGCCCGGCGGATGCTCGCTGCCGCGTTGGAGGCCGAGGTCGACGCCTACATCGCCGAGCTCGCCGACCAGCGTGACGAACGCGGCCGTCGGCTGGTCGTCCGCAATGGCCACGCCCAGCCGCGGCAGGTGATGACCGCCGCCGGTGCGGTCGAGGTGACCGCACCGCGGGTCAACGACCGCCGTGTCGACCCGGACACCGGGGAACGGCAGCGGTTCTCCTCGGCGATCCTCCCGCCGTGGTGCCGCCGCTCCCCGAAGATCGCAGAGGTGCCGCCGTTGCTCTATCTGCACGGCCTGTCCTCCGGGGACTTCGTGCCCGCGCTCGAGCAGTTCCTCGGCTCGGGCGCCGGCCTGTCCGCCTCCACGGTGACCCGGCTGACCGCCAGCTGGCACGGCGACTATCAGGCGTTCACCAACCGGGACCTGGCCGGCGTGGACTACGTCTACCTGTGGGCCGACGGCATCGTGCGCCACGAGGCGCTGCATCACCGAGTGGAGGTGGGAGACCTTCACCGCCGGGTTGTCGTGGCAGCCGGGCAGAAGCTGAGGGCAGCCTGATCCGGGAGACGCCGGGGAGGGCGGGAAGCAGCCCTGACAACGCCGGGACGCGTCGGCACTGCCAGACGGGGCGGGTTCGGCAAGCGAGACGGAAAGGCGTACGTGAGAAACCAGCGTGTAAAGCCCCTCAATCGGCCATCCAACTCGAACCTGGCGGATGTGGGCTGGGTTGCGGCGCGCACCGCCTCGGGACCTGGTTCTGAGGCGGGAACTCCGCACCGGGATGATTCCGCCCGGTCGGAGGCCACGGTGAAGGTCCACGGCGTAGTCGTGGCGATGCCGCTGGGGCAGAGCTGGACGCCCAGGTCCGTCGAACGGTGATGCGGTGAACGTGGGAACCATCCGGCGTCGCCCAGACTCTGTGCGTCGAGTACGGGAACGGGCAGGTGCGTCGTCCGCTGTGGGCGTCGGGTGGGGCGGAGGTCTCGTAGTAGTCGCGGGCGTGACGACCCGTCACGGAGGCCGGGAAAGCCGGCTACAGGGCGAAGGAGACCAGCAAGTCGGCAGCCGAAGGGCTGGAAGGCCAGGAGTACGCCGGTGAACATCGGCGAACTGGAGCAGGTCCTGTCCGGGGAGGAACGTGAACACGCCCTGGTCGTGGCCGAGCGTCGGGTACTGGAGATCCAGACCAAGCTGCACCGACGGGCCGGGGATGACCCTCATCGCCGGTTTGATGATCTGTGCAACCTCGTCGCGGATCCTGCGTTTCTGTTGGTGGCGTGGGATCGGGTGCGGGGCAACAGGGGCGCGCGAACGGCCGGGGTGGATGGGCAGACCGTCCACTACGTGGAGGCCGAGGTGGGGGTCGAGGTATTCCTCGACCGGCTACGGACCGAAATAAAGGACCGTAGTTTCCGTCCGTTGCCGTCACGGGAACGATGGATCCCGAAACCGGGCACGACGAGACGTCGCCGCCTGGGGATCGCCGCCGTGCGGGACCGGGTGGTCCAGGCGTCCCTGAAACTGGTGTTGGAGCCGATCTTCGAGGCGGATTTCCTCCCGTGCAGCTACGGGTTCCGCCCGCACCACCGGACTCACGACGCCGTGGCCGAAGTGCGCTACCTCACGGCCCGCTCCTACGAATGGGTCGTGGAAGGCGACATCAAGGCATGCTTTGACGAGATCTCGCATCCAGCCTTGCTTGATCGGGTGCGGATACGAGTCGGAGACAAACGGGTACTGAGCCTGGTGAAGGCGTTTCTCAAAGCGGGGTCCTCGGCGAGGACCGAGTGCTCCGAGATACCAACGCCGGAACCGCGCAAGGGTCGATCCTCTCCCCGTTGCTCAGCAACGTGGCGCTCGCCGTCCTGGACGAGCACATCGCCCAGGCTCCGGGCGGGCCTGGGGTGAGCCGCAATGATCGGCTCACCCGTCGCCGTCACGGCCAGGCGAACTATCGCCTGATCCGTTACGCCGACGACTGGTGCCTGGTCGTGTCGGGCAGCAAAGCCGACGCGGAAGCCCTGCGGGAGCAGATCGCTGGGGTCTTGTCCACGATGGGGTTGCACCTGGCGCCGGAAAAGACCCTGGTAACCCACATCGACGAGGGCCTTGACTTCCTCGGCTGGCACATCCAGCGCCGCCGGAAGCGAGGAACAAACCGGCGTCACGTCTATGGGGACGTAATGAA
>NZ_CDWTMG010000121.1:0-832 GCF_977945845.1 Frankia sp. CcMO1 | reverse complement strand
GCAGGTCACAGGCCTGTGGAGGGTTCGAAACGCGCAAATTATTTCATTTCGACTCCTATACCTATCCGGCTCGCAAGGCCCTCACAGCCGTGACCGCGAAAGTAAAGACGCTGTGCCGGCAGAACATCAACCAGCCGTTTGCCATCCTGTTGTATCGACTGAACTCGATACTGCGGGGGTGGACTGCCTACTTCCGGGCCGGGGTGTCCAGCATCGCCTTCGGCTATCTGCGCGCCTTCACCTGGCGTCAGGTCATCCGCTGGCTACGCCGCAAGCACCCCGGCGCCACCTGGAAGGAACTACGCCGTCGATTCACCATCGACGGCTGGTGGCCCGCCGACACAGACGTGGTCCTTTTCAACCCTGGTGCGGTGCGGACCACCCGCTACCGCTACCGCGGGGCGAAGATTCCGTCTCCATGGTCGAACGCGACATGAGAACACCACTGCCGACCCCTCGGGGCTTGTGGAGAGCCGGATGCGTCGACGAGGCGCACGTCCGGTTCGGGAGGCGGGCCGGGGAAACCCACCGGTGGAAACACCGGCAGGGCGCCCCGGCCCGACCTCACCACGTCACAATCCGCCTGGACGAGGAGAAGCTGTGCCTGCTCGTCCTGATCGGCGTCCGCGCCGACGGCCGTAAGGAACTCATCGCTCTCACCGACGGCTACCGGGAATCGACCGAGTCGTGGGCAGACCTGCTGCGTGACTGCGCGCGGCGCGGCATGGTGGCACCGTAAACATTCACGTAGATTCGTGATCTTGCGGTGAGTGGTTGGTGTTGGAGTCGGGTGTGGATGTTGTTCGCCGTTCTGGTGTGTCGTGCGTGGCGG
>NZ_CDWTMG010000120.1:4162-14289 GCF_977945845.1 Frankia sp. CcMO1 | reverse complement strand
CACGCGCCTATTCGACGAGGCGGATGGTGCAGTAGCGGGTGGCGGTGCGGGCGAGTCGGGCGTCGGAGGTGACGAGAGTGATGGCTCGGGATTCCGCGAGCGCGACGTAGGCGGCGTCGTAGCCGCTGATGCTGGCGCGGAGCTGCCACATGCGGGGTAGGGGGACGTAATGAAGTAACAAATACGTGATCGAGAGCATCATCGCAGGTCACAGGCCTGTGGAGGGTTCGAAACGCGCAAGTTATTTCATTTCGACTCCTAGGAGCTGTTCGACGGGAACGTGGTCGACGCCAAGCTGGGGAATCCGGTTGATCGTGGCCTGCGCCTGGCCATCGCTGATCTTGTTGCCGAGAGCGAGCCCGCGCATGACCGAGAACAGCTCGATCTTCCAGTGCTCGGGAGCCGCCCACTCTGGGTCGGCGCTCAGGATCGAGCGGTCCCGTCGCCCTCGGTCGTCGGCGTAGACGAGGGCGTTGGCGAGCACGGAAGCGTCCACTACGACCATCCGGAACCGTGCGCTCCTGGCTCGTCCGTTGATGTCGCCTCGACGTGCATGGCGCGGGCGGCTGCCAGCACGTCGGCGGCGGCTGGAGCATCCACGCCGGCGCCGCCGCCCGCCGCGAGTTCGTCTTCCACAGCAGCGAGGACCTGCTGGTTTCGGGCATACCGGGCCTGTCGGGTGAGTACTCCGAGTAGGAACGCCTGCAGTGACTGGCCTTGCTGGCGAGCGTACTGCGCGAGCGTGTCACGTACGTCTTCCGGTGCGTCGCGTACGGTGACTGCAATTGGCATGCCTGCATTGTGACTGCAGAATGCAGGCTGGTCAAAGTCGGGTCGCGGTCGAGTACGAACTGCTCGGCGCGGCCGGGGTCACGGTCGTGGGAATGCCCGAGCTCGGCGAGCGGGCCCGCGCCATGAAGGCTCACCTGGCCGTCTGATCATCGACTGGATCGCCCGCGATGGTGCCCGGGTGGGCCGGTGCCCGCCCCGGCTGCCGCGCGGAGGTCGGTCCGGGCGATCTTCTTGCCCGCCGACGACGCATCCGGCGCGCCTTAACGGATATCGTAGGTGGCGCGGCGTCGCCGTGCCGCCACGCCGCTGGCTGATCGAAACCAAGGGCGCGCCATCCCTGTCAGCTGAGGTGGCTCAGCAGTTGAGGCGGCTGCGGCGGTGCGGTCGGCGCAACCGCGAGGGGGTGGGTCGGTGGGCGTGATTCGGGTGGAACCATACGGCGGCCGCGACTTCGATGTCGAGGTCGCGGAGGAGACGTCTCCGGGAGTCCGCGGGCTCTCCTTCAACTACCGGGTGCAGGTCGATGACAAGGTGCTCGCGGCGGTGGGGCTCTCGCCCGACGATGTGCCGGGCCTGATCGCGTTGGTCCGCGCGTCGTTCGCGTTCCTGCTCGCGCGGGAACCGGCCGGGTCCATCCTGCCCACCTTCGAGCTGTCCGAGATCACCCGCTACTTCCCGAACTATCCGGCGGAGATCGCCGGCAGCGTGCCGAGATGAGCGGGGCCGGGGCACCGGGGGACGTGGACGCTCTGCTGCTCGTCTCGTTCGGGGGTCCCGAGGGGCCCGGCGACGTGTTGCCGTTCCTCCGCAACGTGACCAGGGGCCGGGACATCCCCGCCTCCCGGCTGGCGGTCGTCGCCGAGCAGTACCACCTGTTCGGTGGGCGTAGCCCCCTCAACGAGCAGAACCGGGCGCTGGTCGCCGCGTTGCGTGCGGAGCTGCCCGGGCTGCCGGTCTACTGGGGGAACCGGAACTGGGCGCCCTATCTGACCGACACGGTCGCCCAGATGGCCGCCGACGGCATCCGGCGTGCCGCGTGCTTCGTCACCTCGGCTTTCTCGTCCTACTCGGGATGCCGGCAGTACCGGGAGGACCTCGCGGCGGCCGCCGCCGCGGTGGGGGACCGTGCGCCCGAGCTGGTGAAGCTGCGGCTGTTCTTCGACCATCCGGGGTTCGTGGAGCCGATGGTGGACCGCGGCGTCGCGGCGCTGGCCGACCTGCCGGCGAAGGTGCGTCCCGATGCCCATCTGATCTTCACCGCGCATTCGCTCCCCCTCGCGCAGGCCCGCGCCAGCGGGCGTGGCGAGGGCGCCTACGCTCACCAGTTGCGGGCTACCGCAGCGGTGATCACCGAGGGGATCGAACGCATCACCGGCGTGCGTCATCCCTTCGACCTGGCCTTCTGTAGCCGCAGTGGGTCGCCGGACGTGCCGTGGCTCGAGCCGGACGTGCGCGATCGGCTCGCGCGGCTGGCCGCGGCGGGGGCCGCCAGTACCGTGATCATTCCGCTGGGATTCGTCAGCGATCACATGGAGGTCCGCTATGACCTCGACGTGGGGGCCCTGGAACGGGCGCGGAAGCTGGGCCTGCCGGCGACGCGGGCGGGCACCGTCGGGGTGGATCCGCGGTTCGTCTCGATGGTGGGAGAACTGATCGAGGAGCTGCGTCGTCCCGGCGGCGCCCGACGGTCGCTGACCGGCCTCGGGCCCTGGCCGGCGGACTGCCCCGCGCACTGCTGCGAGCCCTTCGGGCCGCCGCGGACCTGAACCCCCGCGGACCCGAATCCGGGGTGGTCCTGAAGCCAGGAGGGTGGGGGAGGGCGGACCGCATGGCGAGGCGGCCATACTGATGGTGAGCCGAGGCTGATGGGGAACCGATACTGATGGGGAACGAAGCGATCAGGACCGAACGACGAAGCGAGTCAAGGTAACGGAGCGATCGGAGATATGCGGCGCTACGTGTTCGAATCCCCGGAAAGGTTCGTGGTGGGAACCGTCGGCCAGCCGGGTGACCGGATCTTCTTCCTGCAGGCTGCCGGGCGTGGTCAGGTCGTGACGGTCGGTCTGGAGAAGACCGAGGTCACCGCCCTGGCGGAGGGGCTGACCGCGTTGCTAGGCCAGGTGGGCCAGACCCAGGGCATCGTGCTTCCGACCGCTTCGGACGTCGAGATCGATCTTGCCCCGCTGGATGCCCCGTTCGAGGAGGACTTCCATCTGGGCCAGCTCACGGTGTCCTGGGACGGCCACCGGGTCTTCGTCGAGGCGGCCGGGCTGTCCCCCGGGGAGTTCCGGCTCCCCGAGAGCGAGGACGAGCTCGACTCGTTGCGGGTGGGACTGTCGATCAAACAGGCCCGTGCCTTCATCGAACGAGCCCGCACGATCGTTGCCGCCGGGCGTCCACCGTGCGTCCTGTGCGGCCGCCCGGACGATCCGGCCGGGCACTTCTGCCCTCGGCTGAACTGATCGGAGCCGGCCGGGGCCGGCCGGGGCGGGCAGCCGGCGATCGTCAGATCGTCAGTTCGAGGGCGGCACAGGGGCGTACGTCGGGTCGAAGGCATCGTAGGCTGCTGCATAGGCGCGACGCACTGCCGCGGAAAGGTTGCGCAGCGCCGCGGACCTGCGGGCGATCTCGCTCGCGGTCACCGCGGCACCGTCGTCCCGGGCAGCGAGGTCGAGCAGGGCCGACAACCGCTCCGCCCGGGCCAGCAGGGCGTGCGCCCCCGGTGGATGACCCGGGCCCAGCCCCGGGCCCGGCTCCTCCTCCCCGCGGTCGCGCAGCAGGGCGAGCACCTCGGGGCGAGCGCTTGCGATGTCGAGGTCGATGAGCGCGGCCGTCGTGGTGCGGATCGCGTTGCTGAGGTCGTGTTCCGCGGCGCGCAGGCCGGCTCCGGGCGGTGGCACGCGGGACGCGACGAGCACCCGCCAGTGCACCGACTCCAGCCGCCCCTCCAGGGCCGGCCCGTGCACGACGACCCCGGGAACGAGCACCAGCGGTGGGTTCGGGCCGATTACGATGATCGCCTCCCCGGCGGTGATCGCGTCCCTGTTCACCTCCGCCGGGCCGGGCAGGCCGGTGGCGTCCCCGGGGGCGGGCAGGACCAGCCGGAGCCGTTGCGCTCCGGCCGAACGCAGGGCTCCCAGGCCCAGCACGAGCGGCTCGTCGCCGAGGGTGTGCGGCGCCGCCTCGCCGCCGAGCGCGCGGTGCATCTGGGTGATGACGTCGTCGAGCCCGACGAGCCCGGCAAGCCACGCATTGCCCCATCCGGTGAGGACTCCGGACCGGGGCGACGCTGACAGGGCGGGAAGCACATTGCCTACCGTAGGCAATCGAGGAGCCTTCAGGCTCGCCGAGGAGGCCGTACCAGACCTTTTTCCGGGTGATAGCGCCATTTGTCGCCTCTGGGCAGGCACCGCCCGGCCAGCCAGGGCAGGCCCACGCTCAGCAGCCAGTAGGAATGCTCGATGATTCCTGGAGCCGGTTCCTCATGATCGGGTCCGTCCGGCAGACCCACGAGTGCTACCCCGGCGTGCGACAGACGATGGGCGAACGCCTGCGCGATCAGGCGGTGGCCGCGTGGCCCCGGGTGGATCCGGTCCACGTCGAAGCTGGACCGGCTGCGCACCGCAGGGTGCCCGCCGAGGTCGACCATCAACACCCCGGGGTCCGTCCGGGCCGCGGCATGGACCGCCGCGTTGAGCCGTTCGACCCGTTCGCTCAGGATCCGGCCGAACGGCGCCGGCACCGGGAGCAGCCGGCTGGGATCGGGCATGGTCGCGGTGAGCACGACGACTCCGTCAGCCCGCAGACGGCCCACCGTCCAGACCAGGTCCTGACGTAACCGCAGCGGATCGAACGTCGGTTTCAGCACGTCGTTCATGCCGGCGATCACGCTGGCGATCTGGGGGCCTAGCGACAGGGCGACGGGAAGCTGACGGGTACGCACGTCGTGCGTGGTCGCTCCCGTGGTGGCCAGATTGGTGAATTCCACGGCGCCGGCCGGGCCCAGGCACGCGGCGAGCCGGGCGGCGAAGCCCCGTCCTCCCGTCGCGGAGCGGCGGTGTTCGCGTCCCATCGTCACGCCGTCGCCGAGGCCGACCGTGATGCTGTCGCCCAGCGCGACGAACCGTCGGGATCCGGTACGGGAGTCCATGGCTCTGCCCGCCTTTCAGGCCGCGAGTCAGGCCGCGAGCGGCGGCGCCGGTGGCTGCGGGAAGGCCGTGCCCGGGGCGGCCGGACCGGGCGAGTCGTGGCAGGCGAGGAAGCCCGCGACCGTGGTCGACCAGGGGAACTGCTCCGCGCGGGCCCGGGCCGCGACCCGGCGCGCGTGGACCTGCGCCGGCGAGGCGGACAGCAGGTCCACGACGGCGTCGGCGAACGTGAATCCGCTGCCCGCGGCGATCACGCCTACTCCCGGGACGATCAGTTCTGCGAGCGCACTGGCGTGGTGCACCACTGCCGGGGTGCCGCTGGCGAGCGCCTCCAGGGCGGTCAGCCCGAAGGTCTCCACCGGGCCGGGGGCGAGCGCGAGGTCGGCGGTCGCCAGCAGGCCGGCGAGCCGTTCCCGGTCGGCCACGAACCCGAGGAAGGTTACCGGCAGCCCGGCCGCGTGCCGTTCCAGCCGGCCCCGATGGGCCCCGTCACCGGCGATCACCAGGCGCGCCGGCACCCGGCGGCGGACGAGTTCGGCTGCCGCGTCCACGGCGAGGTCGACCCGCTTCTCCGGTGCCAGCCGGCTGGCCACTACCAGCAGCGCCTCCTGGTCACGGGCGAAGGCGCGTCGCAGGGTCAGGTCGTGGTGAGCGGAGGAGAAACGGTCGAGCTCGACGCCGAGCGGAACGTGGCGCAGGTTGCCGGCGCCGATGCGGACGAACTCCGCCGCCGCCCAGGCCGTCGTCGCCACGACGGAGTCGAAGGCGGCCGCGAGCGAAGCGTTCGCCCGGTCCGCGGCTGTCGAGACCGGCAGGACTCCCCGCAGCGGTGCGGGTGTCCAGGTGCCGAGCAGGCGGTCGAGCCGCTCGTGGCTGACGACCAGCGACGGCACCCCGCGACGGCGGGCCCATCGGGCTAGTGGACGCAGGGTCGCCCGGTCGTGGACCTCGAGCCGGTCGGGCCGTTCCCGGTCGAGCAGGTCGGTGACGCGCCACGGCTCGGTGATGATCCGGTAACCGGTTCCGGGTAGCCGGGGGGCGCGTAGTTGGAACACGCGGGCATCCGGCTGGACCAGTTCGGCGTCCTGCTCGCCCGGAATGATCTGGACGACCTCGTGGCCCGCCGCGGTGTAGCCGGCGGCGAGGTGGCGCAGTGTCGTCCGGATGCCGCCGGAGGCCGGCGCGACGAAGTTTGCCGCCTGCACGATCTTCATGCTGACCACCCGTCGTTTCTCGTCCCGGGCCGCTCGCGTGCGTCCCATCCGTCCCGTCGTCCGCCCCGCCGTCCGCTCCGTCCCTCAATGACCGGGCCGGGGTGCCTGAGGCGGCCGAAGCGGCCGGCCCCGCCGCCGGTGCCGAGCACGTCACGGTAGTGGCCGAGCAGCTCGTCGCCGACTGCGCTCCACCCGCATCCCACGACCGACTCCCGGGCCGCCGCACCCATCGCCACCCGGCGAGGGAGGTCGTCGGCCAGGGCCGCGACCTGCGCCCGCAGGGCCGCGGGGTCGCCGGGAGTGTAGTGCAGCCCGGTGCGGCCGTGCTCGACAACGTCTAGCAGCCCGCCCGCCGCGGGGGCGACCACCGGTACCCCGCTCGCCTTGGCCTCCTGCGCCGCCTGGCAGAATGTCTCGTGGATGCCGGTGTGGACGAAGACGTCGAGACTCGCGACCGCAGCCGAGAGCTCCTGCCCGGCGCGGAATCCGAGGAACGCCGCGTTCGGCATCGACCGGGCGAGGGTGGGGCGGGAGGGGCCGTCACCGACGACGACGAGCCGGGTGTTCGGGATGTCGGACACCGCTCCGAGCAGCTCCACCCGCTTCTCCCGGGCCAGCCGGCCGACGTAGCCGACCAGGACCTCGCCGTTCGGAGCGAGGCTGCGGCGCAGTTCGTCGTCCCGGTGCGCCGGGTGGAAGCGTTCGAGGTCCACCCCTCGACTCCAGCGGGCGACCCGTTGCACGCCCTGGCTCAGGAGGGTGTCGACGGCATCCCAGGACGGCGCGAGGGTCCGGGCCGCGAGCCGGTGTACGATGGCCAGCCAATGCCAGATCGTGCGTTCCGCGGTGGCCAGCCCGTAGCGGGCGGCGAACGCGGCGATGTCCGTCTGGTAGACGGCGATGCTCGGTATGCCGAGCCGCCGCGCCGCGAACACCGCCTGCGCCCCGAGGCCGGCGGGCGCCGCCAGATGGACGATGTCCGGGTCGAACTCCCGTAAGGCGGCGGGAAGCCCGGGCCACGGGACTGCGAAGCGAAACGCCGGGTAACCCGGTAGGGGAGCCGACGGCGCCCACAGCACCGGTGCGCCGGCGTGGCTGCGCGCCGCCGCGCGTCGGGCGGCGGGCGCCGGAGCCGGCGCGATGACCATCGCCTCGTGCTGCCGGTCCCGCAGGTGTTCCAGCACTCGACAGACCGTGTTCGTCACCCCGTCGACATGGGGGAGGAACGACTCGGTGATCACCGCTATGCGCACACGAGCACCGTGGCAGGGTATGGAGCCGTGCCGCAGACGGCCAGCCGACCGTTACATGAACGTTCTGGCACAGCTTGGTGCACCGTACGGGTGTACACGACCGGCTGTTCATCCGGTCGGCGGATCCGGGCCGGATTCCCGTCCAACCTGGCGCCATCTAACACAGCGTCACCCGACATAGTGTTATTCGACACGATGTCATCTGACATAGGGGACGTAATGAAGTAACAAATACGTGATCGAGAGCATCATCGCAGGTTACAGGCCTGTGGAGGGTTCGAAACGCGCAAGTTATTTCATTTCGACTCCATAGTGCCACTTGACATAGTGCTATCTACCATAGTGTTACTTGACATTATGTCACACGACATAGTGCAACATGATGCTATCCGACATGGTGTCGTTCGACACGGCGCCCGGCGGGCGCCATGGTTCCTGGTCCGCACCGTCGCACGCCGGCCGCCAGCATTTTCCCAGGGCGCCGGTGAGGAGGATATTTGGAGGCGCGGGGCGGCGCGCCGGTCGGGGAGTGAGAGCCATCGAGGTGTACGCGTGATGTTCAGGCGGCAGGACACGGTCCTGATCACGTCCGCGGCCCGGTCGCGGCAGTCGGACATCCATCGGCGGGAGGTGCGTTACCTCCTCTCGATGATGTTCCGGATGCTCTGCTTCGTGCTCGCCGTGGTCGCCTTCCACGGCTGGCTGCGGTTTGTCGCTGTCGCGATGGCCGTGATCATTCCGTGGGTCGCGGTGGTCATCGCCAATGGCGGTCCGGCGCCCGAACGCGACCGGTCCGCCAGCTACGATCCGGGCCAGCCGGCGGCGGGCGAGCCGCCGGCCCTGGAGGCCGATCCCCACCGGGTGGTCGACAGCGAGGGCTGGGTGGATGACGAGGGCTGGGTGCACGGCCATCCGGACCCACCGGGCCGGGACGGCAGCGGGCTCGGCGAGGCGCCCGTCTCCGGGCCGTCGGGTTGACGTCAGGTTGAGCCGGTGAGGTGCATCAGCTTCACCACTGACTACGGACTCGCCGACGGCTTTGTTGCAGCCTGCCACGGGGTGATCCTGCAGACGGTGCCGGACGCCCGGATCATCGACGTGACCCACCTGGTGCCGCCGGGGGACGTGCGGCGGGGGGCGGCCGTGCTCGCCCAGACGGTGGGTTCCCTGCCTCGGGGGGTGCACCTCGCCGGGGTGGGCACGTCGCGCCGGGCCCTGGCACTGCGCGCGGTCGGCGGTCACCTGGTCGGGCCCGACAACGGCCTGCTGATCTCCGCGGCCGAGCGGTTGGGGGGGATCGAGGCCGCGGTCACGCTGGCGGTGCGGCCCGGAACCCCCGCGACGTTCCACGGCCGGGAGGTCTTCGCCCCGGTGGCTGCCGCCCTGGCGCGTGGGACGCCGCTCCAGGAGGTCGGTGAGCCGGTGGAGCCGGCGACCCTGGTCCGTCCGCGGGCGGCCCTGGCTCGGCTACGCCCGGATGGCACCGTGGAGACCGAGGTGGTCCTCGTTGACACGTTCGGCAACGTCCAGCTCGCGGCCTCCGGCGCGCTGCTCGGCGCGGCCGGGCTGCGCCCGCCGGGTCGGGCGGTGCTGCGACCGCTCCGGCGGGACCGCTCGACCGGGGCCGAGCAGGCGGCCGGGCCGCCCGCGGCCGCGGGCCCGATGGTTGAACTGGCGGTAGGGGTCACCTTCGGTTCCGTCGGCCCGGGGGAGGCGGTGCTCTACGTCGACTCGGCGGGGATGGCGGCCCTCGCCGTGCGCGACGGTGACGCCGCGCATGCCCTCACGCTTATGCCCGGCGACCGCCTTACGCTGCGCCGCTGGGACAGGCGTCCGGGGCGCCCACCGCCCGTCGGGTGACGGCACCGGTCAGCACCGGTCAGCAGAATCCCGGGAAGGTCAGCCAGCTCGGCCCCGGGTCGGGAGCGTCATCGCGCAGGACCGTTCCCTCGATCTTGCCGTACGGCCGGTCCGCGGCGTAGTAGATCGTGTTGGGATTATCGAGCCCGAACGGTTCTAGATCAACCAGGAAGTGGTGTTTGTTCGGCATTGACAGGCGGATTTCGGCGACGTCGGCGTGCGCGGTCAGTGCCGCCTCGCCCATCCGGTACAGGGTCTGTTGCAGAGCCAGGCTGTGGAGGCTCGCGAAGGTGCTGACCAGAGCCGTCCGTATCCCGTCGAACAGTCGTTCGAAGCCGAGGTCTGGCCGGGCGTAGCGCCAGCGGGCGGTGACCTCTGTCGCCAGGATGCGGTCTGTCGTCTCGGGCAGCGTGGTGTACCGGTCGCGGAGAAACCCCGAGAATTCCGAGCTGGTCGACTTCAGCAGGACCAGCCCGGCGAGTCCGGACACGACGAAGGCCGTGTCACGGTCGAGGGTGACGACCGTCGTCCTTTTCTCCCCAGCCGACCTGCTGAAGGCATGGTCGTGCGGCACTCCGTCCACCGGGATGCGGTCCCACCGGTACTGCTCGATTTCTATCCGGGCGCCGTCGATCCACGGGAGGGATCCGACGAAATGGTGACCCAGCCGGATCGCGAAATCCTCGATCTGGCCGATTCCGTGCTCGCGGGCGAAGGCGTAGACGGTGTTTTTCTGCGTGTCCGTGGTGAGCACGTGCGCATTGTCGCCGGACAGGTGCGCGGCGGCGAAGTCACCACGAAGCGCAGTGGAGACGTTCAGATCGGTGATCTGGTGCACCGGTCCGTTCCGCGCTACGGGG
>NZ_CDWTMG010000120.1:0-3752 GCF_977945845.1 Frankia sp. CcMO1 | reverse complement strand
ATTTCGACTCCTACGTGGACGAGACGGACCTCCGCCTTTCCATACTGATTGGGCCCGAGAACGATCGCCATGTGGCCTCCCTGTCGTGGGACGGTCATTTCCCTTATCCGGAGTGCGCCTTTCGCCCGGCCGGGTCGATCGGCCTGCCGCGGGTCCGACCGTCCCGGCGCGTCGTGCCGGCACCGGTGCGGGCCGGAGACCGCCGAACGTGGCCTGACCATTCTGCTGGACCGGGTGACCTCCCGGACCGACAGTGAGTTTCGCGCGCCCGGCTCGTGCCGTTCGTCGTGCCGTTCGTCCTCCGGCCCCTCGCCTCGGCCTGTCGCCGGGGTGCCCCTCCGGGCCAGGTGGACCGCGGGGTGGGATCACGCGGTGGTGACCCGTCCGGGTGGCTTCCGGTAATGGAAAGTCAGCGAGACGTCAATGGTCTCGCATGCCGGCGGTGCCGTGTACCGCCCGGTCGTCTCTGGTTGCGGAAACTCATCTGCACGGGTGACGGGTTGCGTCTTCTTTGATATCGCCGCGGGTTCTGGCCGTCGTTTCGGGTGGTCGGTGAAATGTCCTCCGGGCCGGGCAACTCGGGAAGGCGTTCGTGCGTCAGAAGGGGAGAAGGGGAGGGGTGTATGTGGGACGCCTGGAGAGTGCTACTCTCCGTATTAAGATGCTCGACGCTGGGTGATGATCTTCCGGTTGGCGCCGTAGATTCCGCTAATCGAGGATACGTGGGGTTGATCTCTGGGTACCGTTCGGACGTAGCTTCCCGTCCGGCGACGCTGCCGGCGCGGTCTTCAAGAGGGGGCATTACATGTCTCGCTCGGTAATGATTCCCTCACGTATTTTCCGTGGGTGGGGTCGCTCGGCCCGGCTGGAATCCCGGCCGGCGGGATCGCCTGGTCGCCGGCCCCGGCGGTGGCCGGGGGGGACGCTTCTGCTTGCCGCGGTGCTGTCCGCGGCGGCCTGTTCCGGCGGGGGGGCATCACCGGCGCCGGCCGGGGCCACCCCCGCGCCGGATCCGGCGGCGAGCGTGACGGTCACGCCGGGGGACGGCGCCACCGGGGTGGCGCTGACCAGCCCGGTCGTCGTGCGCGGCAACGCCCCGCTGGCCGCGGTTTCCGTCAACCGGAGGGCGAGCGCGTCGGAGAAGACGGAGCCGGGGATACTGCTCGGCACCTTCTCGGCCGATCATCGGACCTGGACATCCTCCGGTGGGCTGTTCGCCGATTCGCGGTACGACGTCGAGGCGTCCACGTCCCCGGCGACGGGCATCGTCGGGACGACGTCGGTGCGGACCGGCTTCGTGACCGGCGTCCCGGCGAAGTCGTTCAAGGTCTCCTGGGAGCCGGTCGCGGGCCAGACCGTCGGGATCGGCGCGCCGATCAGCCTGACGTTCAGCGCGCCCGCGCCCAGTCGGGCCGCCGTCCAGAGCCGGCTGGTCGTACGGACCGATCCGCCGGTCCTCGGCGCGTGGAACTGGCTGTCGAACCGGGTCGTCATGTGGCGGCCGAAGGAGTACTGGAAGCCCGGGACGAAGGTGCACGTCGAGGCCAACTTCGCCGGCTACGACGCGGGCGGGGGCCGGCTGGGGGTCAAGGACCGGGCGATGGACTTCGTCATCGGCTCCGCCCAGGTCTCCAAGGTCGACTCGGCCACCCACACGATGAAGGTCTTCCGGGACGGGCAACTGCTGCGCACGATGCCGGTCAGCCTCGGCAAACCCAGTCTGCCGAGCATGGATGGCCCGCACAACGTGCTGGGCAAGTCAGCTGAAGTGATCATGGATTCGGCCACCGTAGGCATCCCCCAGGGCGACCCGGACTACTACTACGAGAAGGTCCAGTGGGCGGTCCACTACACCAGTGGCGGGCAGTACGTGCATTCCGCGCCCTGGTCGGTGCCCTCCCAGGGACGAGCCAACGTCTCCCATGGGTGCGTGAACGCCTCACCCGCCGACGCCCAGTGGTTCTACAGCTTCACCCGGCTCGGTGACATCATCGACATCGTCAACACCGGTCGGCTGCCGGACACCTCACAGCTCGGCAACGCGTGGTCGGTCCCCTGGGCCACGTGGAAGGCGGGCAGCGCGCTGCCAGTGTCCGACCAGCTCGCCCCCGCGGTGAGCCTCGACTCCGCGGTGAGCACCGTCACGCCCGGGCCTGCGGCCGCCATCCCCAGGACCGGCTCGGCGGGCGCCGGCGCCTGACCGGGCGATCGCGGGTCTCGCAGCCGCGGCAGCGTGGACGACGCCCGGCCCGACCAGCTCGGTGCCGGGCGTCGTCAATATGCGCCCTCGGCCGCTCCCACCGCGGTGGCGGGATGGCGCGGGGCGGCGGAGTGGCGCGGGGCGGGGACAGCCGGTCAGGGGGAGGAGCCGGGCGGGCGAGCAGGCGGTGAATTTCCGCCCGGGGGAGGCGTCGTAAACGACGGATCGGCCCGTGACGGTTGCGAACGGCTCATGCTGTTGAGTAAGGGTATGGAGAGCGAGCTGTCGAGACGCTCCGGCCCGTCGCGACGGTTGGTGCGCCGGTCTGTTCGCGCGTGCGGTCCTGCCCGAGGGCGTAGAGGCGCGCGGGCGCGGCGTCTCGCGCGGGTGCGACGTTCGAGAGGTGCATAGTGAGGCGCTTGCGCCACCAGACCACCGGCCTGCCGGTCTGGTGGGTCGAGGTGCTGATGCTGGTGATCCTGTACTACTCCTACACCGGCACCCGCGCCGTGGCCGACGCCTCCACCGGCGAGGCGATGCGGATGGGCCACGATCTCCTGCGCCTGGAGACCTTCCTGCACCTCGATCCCGAGCTCGGGCTCAACCGCTGGTTGCAGAGTGTACCGGTGTTGGCGATCCTCTGTTGTTACTACTACGCGACGCTGCACTTCGTCGTGACGCCGGCCCTGCTGGTGTGGATGCATCGTCGGCACTCCCCCCGGTACGCCCAGGTCCGCTGGACGCTGGTGATCACCACTCTGATCTGCCTGGTCGGGTTCTTCCTGTTCCCGACCGCCCCGCCCCGGTTGCTCACCGGCACGTCCTATGTCGACACCATGTCCCACTTCGAGGGCTGGGGATGGTGGAGCGGTAGCGCGAGCGCCGCCCCGAACGGCCTGGAGGGACTGACGAACCAGTACGCCGCGCTCCCGTCGCTGCACTGCGCATGGTCGTTGTGGTGCGGTTTCCTGCTGGTGCGCTTCGGGCGCCGACCGCTGCTCCGGGTGCTCGGCGCGCTCTATCCGGCGGCGACCCTGTTCGTCGTCATGTCGACGTCGAACCACTATCTCTTGGACGCCGTCGCCGGATGGGCGGTCCTGGGCGTCGCCGCCGGTGCGGTTGCGCTCGTCGCCGGGTGGCGGTCCCGGGTCGGTTTCGTGGGGAGCGCCGCCGGGCAGCCGGCCGTGCCGGAAGTCGGATCGCCGCTTGCGCCGAACGCGCTGGCACCGGTGTCCGTGCCACCGCCGTCTCCGCCGCCGTCTGCCCTGGCACCCCGCCCGCCTTCCCAGTCACCGCCGCCGTCTGCCCTGGCACCCCGCCCGCCTTCCCAGTCACCGCCGCCGTCTGCCCTGGCACCCCGCCCGCCTTCCCAGTCACCGCAACCGTCTTCCCTGGCACCCCGCCCGTCACCGGCGCCTCCGCCCGCCCCGCCGGCCACCTCCAGCATGGCGGTGCGGGTCACGCCGGTGGCGCGAGCCGACGGAGCGCACGCGAACTGATCGCGGTGGGTGGCCGATGCCGATCCGACCGTGTCGGCCTGGATCTGGATCTG
>NZ_CDWTMG010000119.1:0-13890 GCF_977945845.1 Frankia sp. CcMO1 | reverse complement strand
ACGCCTCGGGGTCGGTGGACGGCTAGCCACGTCGTCGCGAATTCGACAGCCGCGCCCAGCGGAAACAGCCTGGTCTCCGCTTGCCCCACCCGCCCGCGACGAACAGCCGATACGGCCACGGCTGCCTCGAACGCCACCCCGAGCCGCCCGAAGTCACTGTCGTCAAGGACGACGTCCCGGTACTGGTGCCAGCGGCGCTGCCCTGCTCTACTGATTACGCATTCGTAGTCGCGGGTACCGCGGCCCTGCACCCGGTACTCGGCGAGATGGAATGTCGTACAGACATCGAAGCCCACACCGAGCAGGAGAACCTTCGCGCGCCCGGTGGCCAGCAATCGGCCCAGGGGCGAGCGGGGACCAAGGTGGCATTCGAGTTCATGGCCAGCCATCAGAGCTTCGGCGTCCGCTCCCACGGCGGCGAAGGACGTCTTTGGATGTGCGCTCCGCACCGCCTCCGGCCAGGTTCGTACGGTCTCGGCAATCGCGCCCATCCCCAGGGACGGCGAGCGTTCCGGGTCGAAGGCGGGCAGGCTCTCGCGGATCACAGGCCACCACTCTTCCGGAACCGCCTTCTTGCGCGTGGTCGCCCAGCGCCGCGGATCGGAGTTGTCCGCCGTCATCGTCGGGACGACGAGCGTCCCATCATGACCGATCACGTCCAGCACGGCCTCAACGACGACGACCGCCCCCCCGACGACAAATCCCAGCCGACGCATCGAAGCGTGAACGAGGACGATGTCGTCCCGTGACAGCCCCAAGCGGTTCAGGTCCGCGACGAGGCGATCACGGGTGACGGGTCCGTCCGGCAGCGGGGGCGTCATGGGCTCATGCACCCGTCAACTCGGGCCTGCCACCATATGCGAGCCAGCGGACAGCGCCGACCTGTGCCGCCGACGCGTGCAAGTGCGAGCTGTGTTCCGACAGCAACAGCGTGGAACTCCGCATCCGGGACTCCAGCCAGCGCGCGTGTGAGACCGGAGTGAACACGTCGCGGGCAGCGTGCCACAGCAGTGTCGGGATCCGGATCTGGCCGGGTTCGAACCCCCATGGACGCGTCAGGGCCAGGTTGTCGGCCGCCCACCCGTCGAGCGACCGCCCGATCGCTTCCAGAATTCCGGTCAGCCACGTCGCCCAATAATGCGGATCCGCCAAGAGGCTCTGGTCCGAAGGCGGCGCCTGGCTCAATAGGCGGCGCGTGAGCACGCCCGGGTTCGCGCGAATCGCCATGACCTCCGGATAAAGCAACCGTGCCAATTGTGCCCGGCCCGCGATCGCAGCCGTGTACTGCCGCTGGTTGGTCTCCGTCATGCCCGCGAGCCAGTCCAGATCCGCAGCTCCGTACGGCGCCAGGCCAACCAGCGACGCCACCCTTGTCACTCGCTTCGGAAGCAGTGCGGCGCAAGCCAAGGCATGCGGCCCGCCGCCAGATCGCCCGAGCACCGCGAACGTCTCAATACCGAACGCGTCTGCGATCGCACGCACGTCGTCCGCAGCCTGCGCGACCGATCGATCTGGGTACGGGTCGGAACGGCCGTAGCCGGGACGGTCGTAAGCGATCAGCCGCACGTTGAGCGCATCAAGCTCCGCGTCGCTAGGGCGCGCACCAACGCGGCTGCCAGGCGTCCCGTGCAGCAGGAAGACCGGGTATCCGCGCTCGGGACCGGAACAGAGGACAGCGAGCTTCCGCCAGCCGATGATCATAGTCGTTTCCATGCGCCCCCCGCGGAAGATCACGACGGCGCGGTCACCCCGTTGCTCCGGGCAGCGCCGGATTCACCCAGCGATAACCGTACCAAACCGGCCATGCACGGGGGCGATCAACAAGCTGCTGGATCCGGTCGGTCGGCGACGGGCGCGGAGACGAGTTCGGAAGTGAACCGCGGGGCGACCTCGGTCGCAAGGTCTCGCAGGGCTGACGATGTCAGCTCGGCGCTCACCGTGTCCGCGATGTGATGGATGAGGTGCTTGAGATCGTGGCAATACACGGAAGGGTTGGCGAAACCCGTTCCGGGTCGGTACCGATGGGGATACAGCCCACCCCCGCACGCGTCCACAACCGAGCACGAGCGACAAGTCGCCGACAGCTCATCGAATCTGGCCGCGCTTCCGAAAGCGGCCATCCCCTGGGCCACGTCGTCCAGCGAATGATCGAACAAGGTGAATCCTGTGGCGGCCGCGCCGGGATATGCGACCTTCAACGCGTCCGTCTGCTCGAGCGAACCATCCGTCTCGATGATGATGCTCTGTGGCACCGACCGGCCCACGGCCTCGCTCCGGCTGACACCGCCGAGCAGGGCGTTGAGCAACTCCTCGAAAATGCGAATACCGATCTTCGGCGGCGCGTGAAACCAGTGGTCGAAGATCGTGCAGAGCCAGGCACCGTATGACGTCGTCCCCGGACGGGTGGCCGGCGGCGGATACTCCCACGTCGCGTGAGGGAGGAGTAGGTCAATGGCGGGAGGATCCAAGGCAGCCAGATCGCGGAAAACGTCCATCGGATCGTTGGCGACATCGATCGTGCACAGAAGACCAGCGAACACAGGCCGATAATCCGGCGATGCCATCAACTCCACCGCCCGCGCGACCATCGGATAGCTCGACGCGCCACGACGGAACCGGCGATGGCGATCGTTGGCCCGCTTGCCACCATCCAGACTGATCCCCACCCGGACGCCTTCCCTGAGGAAGAGATCGGCGAAGGCCCGGTCGAGCCGAACGCCATTCGTCTGCAGGGAAAGGACCAGATCGGTGACGGGCGCAATCTCGCACTTCAACCTCGTGATGACATCGCCCAGCCCTTGGTGCCGGAGCAGGAGCGGCTCACCGCCATGGAGAACCACCTGAACGCGGTCCAGCCCGTGTCGTTCCGCATGGACGGCGATGGCCTTGGCCACAACCGCGACCGTGTCAGGATCGATCGCTTTGGGTTGTCTACGCCAACTCTCGTCGACGCTCTCGTAGACGTAGCAGTGGTCGCATGCAAGATCACAGCGACTGTGAACCTTTAGGACGAACTGCCGGAACACGTGCGGACCCGAATCGCCGATCGATCTCGAGGCGTCAGAAGCTGGCGTTGAAGGCGGCGGCCGCAGCCTCGGGGTCGACGGCACCCTCGGCAACCCGGCGCGAGAGCGCACGCGTGAGCCAGGTATCTACGTCGGAGTCAGACACCTGGAGCGGCTCGGATGCGGGTGCGCCGTACATGAGATCACCTTGTCTACGACGGGCCGAAACACAGGAGTTACGCGCTGTTGACGTTGCGAGAGCAAGCCCTCGAAGTGACCCACGCGAAGGAGTGATCAGCGGCCCTCACTGGGCAGTCGGCGCACACTGGCATGTGAGAGCCGCCGGAGTCAATTCCGCCAGCGATCGGGCGCGCCCGGCCCAAGACGTGACCAAATCGGAATCTTTCCGTAGATGCACAACCAGATCCAGAACTCATACCTGGCGGTCCGGCCATCCCGGAGTTCGGTACGTCAAGTCTGCTTGTCCCGCCTCACCTACGTCGCCCTCACCTACGTCCGCCTCACTTGCGTCGGCGCGGCATCCGGCCAAACGCGCTTCACGGGAACCTCACGCGCTCCCGCCATCATCACCACGTCCGCGGTGTCACCTGGCCGCTTGGACGGCTGCCCGTCGTAGACCGCGAGCAGAAGATCGCAGTGACTCAGCATCTCGCCGCTCGCGGCTCGGTACGCAGCACGGTTGGAGGTTTGAAAGGGCATCGTTCGGACCGTCTCCGCCCGCGCCAGAAGAGCGCAGAACGGTTCCGCGTCACCGGTGTCTATCATCCGTTGCCGGTAGTCGGCTGCGGGCAGGACGACGTCGTAGCCTCCTTTGAGCGCGAGCACGACCGAGGCGAAGATCTGGTCGACACCCTTGGCCAGGCACGTGATGCCGCGCCAACCCGGTGCTGCGAGTCCTTGTAGCCGCGCCGTCAACTCCGAGGCGATCCAGGCGGCCCTCTCGTCGGACACCTCGCAATGGCCGGTGACACCGATCCGACGCATCATCTCGTCCTCTACACAGTTCGAATGAGTTGGAAACCGGCGTCACGAAGGATGACCGGCAACGAACGGACGAGGTCATACGTGCGCAACCTCATCGAATCCGGAAGCTCGGTCCAGTCCCGGAGGCCAGGATGGAGACGGCGCAACTCGTCGCGGCGAGGAGCGTACTGCCAGCCGACCCCCCGTTGTTCGCGACACCATCGACTGTGTTCCATCTGGGCCAGTCGATCAATTTCGGCGGTGTCGAAGTCTTCCTCACTCCGGTCGAAATGGCGCGGAATGATCGTGAATCCAACTGACGCGATCTTGTTGCCGATGTCTTCGGCGTTGGTCCGGTTGGCGTCCTGTAATCGCGGCGGCAACTCATCCCATCCCACGAAGGCCGGACCTGCCTCGACTTCACCGCGGCGGCGTCGACCCAGCAGATATCGATCATGAAGCACTCTGGCGATGCGCTCGGTGAGATCGTCCCGGATGAGATCCGGGTCACCGGCCGCCACCACCGAACTGAAGAGCCGCACTCCGGTCGTGGACGCGCCCAGTGGCTCGATGCTGGTCTCGGCGCCCGCGAGCGCGCCGTCCATGCGGACGGTGATCAGACCCGCCTTTCCGCGCCAATGCTGGTCGGCCGTCATGGCGATCCGTAGCGCATCCTCCTCGAATTCACAACTCACCAGCACGTAGTCGGGCGGTTCCGCCAAATCGCCCCGCATCAGAAGGGACAACAAGTCCGAGTCGTACTGGCGCAGATCACTGCATGCCTCCAGGAACGGGTAGCTGTGGCGCAGATCCGCTGCCACCGCCGTCGCACACGGACCTACCAGCGTCACAGGCAGTCGCCGCACGTCCGACGACACGGCCGTTCGCCACCGCCTGGCAGCCTCCACGATCGCAGCCCGGGCAAAGCCGTCTGTTCCAGCGACCAGGATGTGCGGTGGCCCGCCGTCCTGTGGGACGGGTCGCTCGTCGGCGAACAACCGGCGCGCGGCGATGTGATCGATGTTGAAGAAGTCCAGGCGCGTGCCCCCCGGCTTGGGCCGGCCGAGGAAATAGGACTGGACCGTCGAGCAGAACTCGGCGTCAGATATGAGACTGTAGACAGGCAGCGGACGGACGCGCTGCAGTGCCGTCCGCATGACGGCCCCGGCGACGGCGATGTTGGTGGCGCTCTCGTCGTCGCACGCATATACCATGGCCGCCTGGTGCAGACCGGACGCCTCCAAGACCGACGGATCCCGAGCGTCACCGACGATTCGCGGCGGGTCGCCGCGGGCGGCGAAATCATCGGCGTCAGACCGTATCTCGACGACGTCGATGCCATCTGCCCGCAGGCGCCGGGTCAAGGTGTCGGCGAGGGGCGTTCCCCCGCAGACAATGGCGTGACCGGTCGCCCGCCGCGCCCGGAACCTGCCCAACTCCGACGTCAAGAGGAACCGGACCCCTTCAATGAACGCGTACAGCGTCACCGTCGGAGCTGTGAAGCGCCCGACGTCGAGCGCAAGGTTGTACGGGCCCGGCGTCTGCAGCGGGTCCGACCCCATGACGAACAACTGCACGTCGTAGTAGAGGATGTCGACGACTCGCCGGCCGAATTCGTCCGCCTGAGGATCCACACGGGCCAGATACTCGTTGATGCCTACGTAGCCCAGGGCCAGCGACGCCAGCGCGACCAGCGGAAACGCGACACGTAGAGCATTCCATGGTCGCCGGAATGGCCCGGGTGATTGCCTTAGCGCCATGGCGACCCCTTCACGCACAGGGGCCAAGAATGGGCAGCCAAGCCAAATGGACAGGACCCAATTACCCCAATATCAGTACTATGCGCAGGTTTCATGACGATTGGCTAGAAAGTCAACGGAAGCGGTCATTGAGGCCGACCGTCGACCGGGAGCCGGCTACGTGGGCGTGAAGCCCCAGGCGTTGAACCTGAACCGCGCGTTCTCGTATCCGGCGACGTCCTGGTCCGCGACGTGCACGTCCACGAGCCCGGCACGGCCCAGCGCGTCGGCGAACCACTGCCGGTCGTAGTAGAGATGATCCAGGCCGTCGTACCGCTCGGAGTACGCATGCACGCTGCCGACCCTCGCGATCCGGTGTTCCAGCGCTGCGGCCCGGACGGCGGCGTCCGGCACGTCGAGGACGGCGACCGCCCGCCTCGCCTTCGCCACCATCCGCTCGATGACGCCCCGGGCGTACGCCAGCGACGAGAAGTACATGAACACGCCGCTGGAGAGGACGACGTCGACGGGTTCCGCCGGCTCGAGGTCCGCGGCGTCCGCGACGGCGAACCGGCCCCCCGGCAAGGCCTCGGCCGCGAAGCGGATGAGCGTCGACGAGCGGTCGACCCCGCCCACCGGGCAGCCCCACCGGTCCAACTCGTACAGGAACGCACCGGCACCGCACCCGACCTCGAACACCGAGGTGGACGGCGTGACGCCCAGCAGGCTCGCGACCCGCCGGACGTAGGTCAGCCAGCCCCCCTCGCCGACGTCACCGTAGCCGGTGTCCAACCCGTCGGCCGCCATCAGCTGGGCGAGCACCGAACCGCGGGACGGATGCAGCTCGCGCGCCTCCCAGACGTCCTTCCACCGTTCGATGCGCACGGTGTCGGTCTCGCGCTCCTGGCCCATCGTCGCGCCCTTCGTTCCGACCGTCGGCGTGTCCTCACTCAGTGTGGGGCCGATGACCTCAGGTCGGAACGGGTTGGTCGGCCACGACCGGCCGCGACCGGGGCGCCGGCGCGACCACCCTCGAGCCCACGGGCTCCGGGACCGGCCGGACGCCGACCGCGGCGACCCGGCGCAGGGACCCCAGGAGCCGGGTGTTCTCGTGCGGCAGCCGGACCGCGATCCGCAACCGGGGCAGCCCGTCGTCGAACCGGTCGGTCACGTCCTTGACGTCGATCCGCTCCTCTGTCAGCAGGCGGTGGCGGACGACGGCGGCGAGCGTCCCGTCATCCCCCGCCAGCCGGACCAGCAGGAAGTTGCCGCCACTCGGGTACACCTGCTCGACGACGTCGAGCCGGGTCAGACCGGCGGCGAGCTCCGCGCGGTCGGCGACCGTCAGCGCGAAGGAGCCGGCGAGGTCCTGGCGGAATTTGAGGACCAGCTCGAGCAGCAGTTCCGCGGGGGCGCCGAGGTTCCAGATCGGGAGCCGCTCGCCGACGATGTCGACCAGCACCCGGTTGGTCGAGTAGAGGTAGCCGAGCCGCAGGCCCGGCGCGCCGAAAGCCTTGCTGAGACTGGTCAGGACCACGACGTTCGCCAGGGGTTCGCGCTCCAGCCGGTCGAGCAGCGACCGGTCCGAGGTAAACGCCTGGAACGACTCGTCGACGAGGAACATCGTGTCCGGGTGGCGGCGCGCGAGCGCATGGATGTCCGCCGTGGGCATGGTGAAACCGGTGGGGTTGTTGGGGTTGACGACGACGCACACGTCCACGCTCGCCGCGGCGCCGTCCAGATCCTGCCACCCCTCCGTCGGCACGTCCCGGTAGCGAAGTGCCGACGGGAACAGGCGCGGGTACTCACCGAACGTCGGGTCCGGGATCGCGGCGATCCGGTCCCCCCACAGCTGCCCGAGGATCGGATACGCCTGGGTCGCGCCGTGCAGTGCCTGGACCCGGTCCGTGGCGCAGCCGAGGACGTACGCCAGCTTCCGGTTCAGCACGGCCTGGGTGGATCCGTAGTTCGAGATGAGGTCCGGCAGGGCGTGCCGCATCATCGCGAGCATCGGCTCGGTCGGGAAGTACGCGTTGCGCATCATCGCGAAGTCGAGCAGGTCGAAGTTCCAGTAGCCGCCGCGGGTCACCTCCAGCAGCTCCGAGCGACGCTGGGGCTCGAACTGGAACCGCGCGGTCAGCACGTCGTTCGGGTCGTCCACCTCGACCCACTTCTCCTCTTCGATGACGTCGGCGGCGATCCGGTGGGCCGGGTCGCCGCACAGCATGCGCAGCACGTCCTCGTACTGGGCATGCGGATCGATCTCGTGGGCGTAGCAGTGCACGAGCGGCCGCAGCACGTCGGCGGCGAACTCCGCGGAGAAGCGGTAGATGTTGAGCGTCTTGTAGGCGTTCGTGAAGTCGAAGTCCCGGCCCTGGCGATGGCGCGGGATGACGCCGTCGACGACGCCGTTCCGGATCGTCACGACGGTGCCGTCCATGCCGGTCCGGTACCGCTCGACCAGCGCCACGTTCCCCGCCGGATTCTCGACCAGCCGTGACAGCACACCGCGGTCGACGAGGATGTCGCACTCCACGAGCAGCAGGTCGTCGTCCAGGGCCAGCTTGTCCAGCGCGACGGACAGCGACACGACGTTGTTGGTGCGCGCGTACCGGTCGTTGTGCACGAACTGTAGCGGCGCGTGCGGGTACCGCTCGCACAGGTATTTCGTGATCTGGTCCTCGGCGTGACCGGTGACGACGGTGATGACGTCGACGCCGGCGGCCAGCAACTGATCGACCATCCGGCCGAGGATCGTCGTCCCGGCGATGGGCAGAAGCGCCTTGTGGACGCCGCGGGACAGCTGTCGCATTCGCTGCGAGTGGCCCGCGGCCAGAATGAGTGCCTGCATGATGGGGACCTTTGTCTCTAGACCTGGCTGGACGAAGGGAGGCTGGATGTCGAAGACGGAAGGCGGGCCAACGCGTCGAGGATGCCGGTGGCGTCTGTCAGATCGCCGACCAGAACGTCGGGGCGGAACCGGGCGAGTTCGGCCGTGCCGTACACACCGCTCGCGACGGCGACGACGTGGAACCCGTTGGCCCGCGCGCAGTCGACGTCGCGTGGCGACTCACCGATCACGACCAGGCCGGCCGCGCCGGGACGGGTGCCGTGCGTGAGCCGGACACGATCGAGGACGACCTCGCCGAGGGCGTTGCGGTCCGGGTGGTCGTCGCCGAAGGCGCCGATCCGCAGGTCGAGGTCGGCCAGCATCCCCAGCGGCTCGAGCTTGCGGCGCGCGCAGCCCTGGGTGTTCCCCGTGAGCACGGTCTGGCGGTGACCCGCCCGCCGGAACAGCCGGACCGCCTCGCGCGCCCCGGGCAGCACGCGCACCGAGTGGAGGTACTCGTCCTGGCGGTCGATGAAGGTCTTCTCGAGGACCTCGCGGAACTGGACCAGGAGCGCTCCCGCCTCGCGGCGCGGTATCCCGGACGCTGCGGCGAACTCGAGAGCGATCTGGTCGTGCGTGAGGCCGTGGTGGTCGGACAGGTCGGCGCGGGTGATGCCGAAGACCTCGCGGAGGGCACGGCGTTCCAGTTCCACGTCGAACCCGTCGGCGTCGATCAGTGTCCCGTCGATGTCCCAGAGGATCAGCCGCCCACCCGGCCTGGAGGCGGCCATGTCAGCGGCCTTCCGTTGCGGCGCAACCGGTACCAGGCGGATCGAAGAACGCGCGCACGGACCGGCGTCCGGACCGCGTGAACGCCAGCGGGGACAGGGTCCGCACGCAGCCCGACAGCGGCCCGGGCAGGCGGTCACCGCGGAACCACTCGACGTCGGTCGCCTCCGCCGGATCGATTTTCAGGTCACCCTCGACGACCCTCGCCGTCAGGGCGATCGTCGAGATCGGGCCGTCGGTGCCGTTGCTCGCCAGCAGCCCGTCGACCACGCCGAGCAGGCCCGTGACGGCGACGGTCAGACCGAGTTCCTCGCGCACCTCCTTGATGGCGACCCCGGCCGGTGGATCACCAGGATCGGCGTACCCGCTGATGAAATCCCACTGTCCCGACATCGCGCGCTGCATCAGGAGCAGCCGCCCGTCCTCGTCGACGATGACGGCCGACACGCAGATGGTCGACGTGGCGGCGCACGCGGTGGCGAGCAGGTCATCGGCCACGACCGGCGCGGCTCGATCGGCTGCCACGAGCGGGACCCCGCGACGCAACGCCCGTACGGCCCGGAGGATCTCCTCGTATCGGGCGTGGTCGTATCTCGACGTCCAGGGTGCGCGGTATCCCTGCCGGGCGATCGCGGTAAGGCGGTCGAGCTCACCGGCGATCCGGCGTTCCGCGACGGCCGCTGGCCCGGCTACCGGCCGGCCCGCCGGCCCTACCGCCGGCCCTACCGCCGGCCCTACCGCCGGCCCTACCGCCGGCCCTACCGCCGGCCCTACCGCCGGCCCTACCGCCGGCCGGGACGCGGCAAGCGGTGAGGCGAGCAGCTCGGCGTCGGCGCACGAACCGTCGTCCGCCCGATCGGGGCGGAGCCCGTCCAGCACCGGCGGGAGCGCGTGCCCCTCGACCGCGGCCCGGGCGGCGCGGGCGACACGCGCGACGTCGGAGTCGACGGACGCGGGCGGAGCGTCCGGGTCGATGCCGCGCACGTGACCGCCGGCCGGCGTCCCCGGAGCGGCGAAGACGACGTCGTACGCGGGACCGTAGAGGCCCGTGCACGACCGCAGGCGGTCGAGCACCCCGATCACGTAGAGCCGGCTCGAGTCGATCTCGACGCCGTGGCAGCGGGCGGCGCGCACGGCGGCCTCGGCGGGGTACTCGTCGACGCCCACGAAGTCGCCCACCAGGCCCAGCGGCCGGCCCGGGCCCGCCTCGGAGAGCACGATCCCGGCGCACGGTCCGGCGAGCACCGGCACGACGGACGCGCGCAACTTCGGGGTGACGTAACGGATGGCCACGCCCGCGTCGTCCCAGGAGCCGCCGGGCGCGCTCGCGATGCCGGACCCGACGTCCACCGGGTGCGGCGTCGTCTCGGGGCCCGTCCCGGGCGGGCAGTTCAGGCCGAGACCGGACGGAGAGAGCGAGCCGACGATACGGAAGATGTCCGCGAACCTCGCACGGTCGGCCGCACTCCCGGTGAGCGCGATGCCGGTCCTCGCCGTCGCGCCGATGGCCACGAGCCAGCCGAGGAGCGCCCGCGTCCCCAGAAGGGCTTGCACGTGATCACGTCCTTCCCTGACGGAACGCTGCCCAGCGGCTGTACGTGAACGCGGTGACGAACCTCCAACACTGCGAGCGCCCCCACTCGGCCGGTGAGATCACCCAGATACGGACTCTGGGAGATCCAGTGACTCACGCCCCGCATACCCGAGACATCAGTAATTGCCCCGACACGAGACATCGGACCGATTCGCCCCGCGAAACACGTATCGGAGAGCGGAACTGGACCCCCCAGCGGCGGACTCAGGGTTGTTCCGACACGATTCCGTTGTCAGAACAGCCCTGAGTCGCGGGGGGCGCACAATTCTCGGGCAGAGAGAGGTGGCTGGCCAATGCGGGTGGGATTGTTGGCGACGTGCCTGGCCGACGCGCTGTTCCCGCGCGCGGCCCAGGCGACCGTCGTCCTGCTGGAGCGGCTCGGCCACGAGGTCGTGTTCCCCGCGGGGCAGACCTGCTGCGGGCAGATGCACGTCAACACCGGCTACGCCCGGGAGGCGGCGGCTCTGGTGCGGCACCACGTCGACGTCTTCGAGCGTGCGCTCGCGCCGGCCGAGCAGGGTGGGGACGGCGTCACCGCGCTGGTGTCGCCGTCGGGATCCTGCGTCGCCTCGGTCCGGCACCAGCACGCGCACGTGGCCCGGCAGAGCGGCGACACCGGGCTCGCCGGGCGGGCCGAGCGGGTGGCGGCCGAGACCTACGAGCTGTCGGAGTTCCTGGTCGACGTGCTCGGCGTGACCTCCGTGGGGGCGCGGTACCCGCACCGGGTGACGTACCACCCGACCTGCCACTCGCTGCGCCTGCTGCGGGTGGGCGACAAGCCGCTTCGGCTGCTGCGCGCCGTCGCCGGGCTCGACCTCGTCGAGCTGCCCGGGGCCGACGAGTGCTGCGGCTTCGGCGGGACGTTCGCGCTGAAGAACGCCGACACGTCGACGGCGATGATGACCGACAAGATGGCGTCGGTGCTGTCGACCCGGGCGGACGTCGTCACGGCGGCGGACTCCTCCTGCCTGATGCACATCGGCGGCGGGCTCACGCGGATGCGCGCCGGGGTCCGTGCCGTGCACCTGGCCGAGATCCTGGCGGGCGAGGGCTGGGAGGCCGCCCTGTGAGTGGCATGTCGGATGGCACGTTCCTCGGCATGCCATCGGTGCCGTCGCTGCCGACCGCCGGTGACGACGCCGCCCTGCGAGGCGACCGGACGTTCCCCGCCGCGGCCCGAGATGCCGTCGCGAACGCCCAGCTCCGGCGCAACCTGCGCCACGCGACGACCACGATCCGGGCGAAGCGGGCCGACGTCGTCGCGGAACTGCCGGACTGGGAGGAGCTGCGGACGGCCGGATCCGCCGTCAAGGCCGCCACGATGGCCCGCCTGCCCGAGCTGCTCGAGCGGCTGGAGGCCGAGGTGTCGAGCCGGGGCGGGACCGTGCACTGGGCGCCGGACGCCGCCGCCGCGAACCGGATCGTGCGGGACGTCGTCCGCGCGGCCGGCGCCCGGCAGGTGGTCAAGGTCAAGTCGATGACGACTCAGGAGATCGGGCTCAACGAGGCCCTCGCCGCGGACGGTATCGAGGCGGTGGAGACCGACCTGGCCGAGCTGATCGTGCAGCTCGGCGAGGACAAACCGAGCCACATCCTCGTCCCTGCGATCCACAAGAACCGGGCCGAGATCCGGGAGATCTTCGCCCGGACGATGCCGGGCTTCGACCCGAGCGTCACCGACAACCCGCGCGAGTTGGCGATGGCGGCCCGGGCGCACCTGCGCCGGACCTTCCTGTCGGCGCAGGTGGCGGTCAGCGGTGCGAACTTCGCCGTCGCCGAGACCGGAACGCTCGCCGTCGTGGAGTCCGAGGGCAACGGCCGGATGTGCCTGACCCTCCCCGGGACCCTCGTCACCGTGCTGGGCATAGAGAAGGTCGTGCCGACCTGGCGGGACCTGGAGGTGTTCCTGCAACTGCTCCCCCGCTCGGCCACCGGTGAGCGGATGAACCCGTACACCTCGACGTGGACCGGGGTGGTGCCGGGGGACGGCCCGCAGGAGTTCCACCTGGTGCTCCTCGACAACGGCCGCACGGCCGCGCTCGCCGACCCGGACGGGCGATCCGCCTTGCACTGCATCCGCTGCTCCGCGTGCCTCAACGTGTGCCCGGTGTACGAGCGCGCCGGCGGGCACGCGTACGGGTCGGTCTACCCCGGCCCGATCGGCGCCGTGCTCACGCCGCAGCTCGCCGGGATGCGCGGCACGCTGGCGGACGGCGCGACGGACCCGGTCGACACCCTGCCGTTCGCCTCGTCCCTGTGCGGCGCGTGCTACGACGCCTGCCCCGTGAAGATCGACATTCCGTCGATGCTCGTGCACCTGAGGACGCGTCACGTGGACGCCGAGCGGGAGCGGCACCGGCTGCCGACCGCCGAGCGCGCGGCCATGACGGCGGCGGCGTGGGCGATGACCGACGTCCGGCGGTTCCGGGCGGCCGAGCGGCTGTCGAGAGTGGGGCGGCTGCTCGGGCGGGGCGGCCGGATCCGGTCGCTGCCGCCTCCGATGTCGGCCTGGACCTCGACCCGGGACGCGCCGGCACCCCCGGCGGAGACGTTTCGCGAGTGGTGGGCGCGCACGCGTCCGAGCTCGGCGGGATCCCTCCCGGAGGACCGAGCCGCCGCGCCGGCCAGCCGACCGGTGGCGAGCGCGCCACCGGTAGCGAGCGCGCCGTCCGGCGGCACCGATCCGCGGGCCGAGGTGCTCACCCGGATCCGCACGGCGCTCGGCCCGTCGCCGTCGGTCCCGGAGATCCCCCGCGACTACCGGACAGCAGGCGAGCACCCGCCGGGCTCGGCCGCGGTCCTCGACCTGCTGGCCGACCGGCTCGTCGACTACCGCGCCGAGGTGCGGCGCTGCGGTGCCGATGAGCTGCCGGCGACGGTGGCGGCGGTCCTGGCCGAGCACGGCGTGCGACGGCTGGTCGTGCCGCCGGGGCTGCCGGCGTCGTGGCT
>NZ_CDWTMG010000118.1:0-13952 GCF_977945845.1 Frankia sp. CcMO1 | reverse complement strand
CAGCCCCGGCGAGGTGCGCACCCTTACCCCCGTCGCCGAGGACGTGGCGGCGCTCACGACGGGGGCCGTGTTTCGGTTTGAACAGGCAGGCGTCGCCGACCTGGTCGGTCAGCCGCTGGTCTGGTTCGGCGGGGAACGAGGAAACCTCATGAGCCTGATCGACCAGGCCCACGCGGCCGGTCTCGACGAGCCGACCTGGCTGCTCGCCACCGAGGCCGCCGAGTTCTACGCCTTCGCGGCGCACTGGGGCGACTGGGAGCAGAGCCACGTCCTGGGGCTGGCCGCGGCCCGCCGGGCCGGGCACCGCCTCGCCGAGGCGACGCTGCTGACCAACCTCGCCGAGCGCGACGTCACGCTGGCCTTCGAGGACGCCTTCTGGCGACTGGACGCGGACGGCACGGACCCCGACGGTCAACCGGCGGTCGAGGTCTACCGGGCTACGGTCGACCACTTGGCGCTGGCCACGGAGCGCCTCACCCGGGCCCGGGAGATCTTCGCCGACTTCGGCGACGAGCTGGGTGAGGCCCGGACGCTGCGCGGGCTGGCCGACGCCTGCCGCGGTCGGGGGGAGTTCTCCACGGCCCTGGTCCACTTCGAGGCCGGCCTGGAGATGATGCGCCGGGCCGGCGCCCGCAAGGCCGAGGCGGAGACCCTGGTGAACGTCGCCATGGTCCACGGCGACCGCAACGAGCTCACCGACGGCATCAACTGCCTGACGATGAGCCTGTCGATCGCCCGCGAACTCGGCAACCGTCCGCTGGAGGCGCTGGCCCTGCGCCGGCTGGGCGATCTCCACCGTTTCCAGCACCGGTTGGACCGGGCCCTGGCAAGCTACAACGAGAGCCTGCCGCTGCTCGCCGAGCTACCCGACACCCGCTGGGAGCCACGTGTGCTCATCCGCCGGGGTGACATCCTCGCCCAAATGGACGACCATCCAGCGGCGCGGCGATCCTGGCAGCAGGGCATCACGCTCCTGCGTCAGCGGGGCTCCCCCGAACTGCCGGCCGCCGAGGAACGGCTGAGCGCACCGGTCACGGCCGAGCCCACCCAGTTCACCAGCGGGCGGCTGCTCAGCACGTTCGACCCGGCGTACTTCATCGCCCGGATCGCCTCGTCCCGGCGCAGCGTCCGGTTACTCAACACCTGGACGGATCTGGCTACCCCCGAGCACCGGACCGCCTTCGCCGACGCGGTGCTCGCGGCGGTCGACGCCGGAGCGATCATTCAGGTACTCCTACTCGACCCGGACTCCCCGGCCGTGGCCGGACGAGCCGCCGACCTCCTGCGCAGCGTCGACGTACCGGGCATGATCCACCCGAACCTGCTGGTCCTCGAGGCACTGCGAGATCGGCTCGCTCCCGTCCTGCGCCCCCGGCTCGCGGTCCGCCTCTACACCGAACAGCCCCTGACGACGTATCACCGCTGGGGCACCGGGGCGCTGGTCTCGACGTTCCCCGTCGGGTACTCCTCGGCCGCCGCGACCCAGCACGAGGCGGCCATCTCCTCCACCCTGGTCCAGTTCGTCGAACAGCACTTCGAACGGCTCTGGAGTCTGGAAGGGAGCACCGCCTTGGACGACTACCTGCGGGTGCCGCTGCGCGTCTTCCCGTCGGACGCGGCCCATCTCGAGGTACAGGCCGAGTTCGTGCGCCTCGACGGGGCGGTGTACGTCTCCTCCCCCGACCTCGTCGCGCTGCTGGGCCGCGGCGGTCCGGACGGCCTGCTCGCCGAGGTGGCGGGCGACGGTCGGCATGTACTGGCTGGAACCGGGCGGTGCCGGGTGGTACCCCTGCGCGACAACGACAACGACAACGACAACGACGGCGCCGGGGCCGTGGCCACGGCCTTCGCCGACAAGTACGGGGCCGTCCGTGACAGCCTGCTGCGCCTGTCGTCGGTGCGGCGATGAGCACGCTCGTCACCGTCGACTTCTGGCGGGTGCCCCGACGACGGATCGGTTACGCCCTGGCGCGGATGGCCACCGACCGTACCGCCCTGCGGCACACACCGGGACTGACCTTCGCAAAACTGCTGGGCACCGGTTCGGCGAGCAGTTTCACCCTGCGGGACGCCGATCCGTGCCAGTGGGCGATGGTCGCCGTCTGGTCCTCCCCGTCGGCGGCCCGTTCCTTCGAACGATCCGCGTCGGTGCGGGCATGGTCATCACTGGCCGAGGAACGCTGGCGGATCGACCTTCACCCGCTGTCGTCACGTGGGCGGTGGTCACGGCAGGAGCCCTTCGGCAACCCGGCAGCGTCGAACGTTCCGTCTCCCGCGAGCGCCCCCGCGGCGGTCGCGGTGATCACCTGGGCCCGCGTCACCCTGCGGCACACGCTCACCTTCCGCCGAGCGGTGCCGGCAGCGGCGGTCGACCTCGCCGAGGCCGAGGGTCTGATCTTCGCGGCTGGCATCCGGGAGGCGCCGATCGGCTTACAGGGAACGTTCAGCCTCTGGCAGGACGCGGCGTCGCTGCGCAGGTTCGCCTACAGCCGCCCCGCGCACAGCGAGGTCGTCCGGCGCACACCGCTGGTCGGCTGGTACAGCGAGGAACTGTTCGCGCGGTTCGCGGTGCTCGGCTCGCGGGGGACGCTGGGCGGGCGGGATCCTCTCCTGCAGGTCAGCCCCGAGCCGACGTTGACGCCGCGTTGAAGATCCGTCCACGACCCCCGCCGTATCCGGGCGGGGACACGGCCTGCTTTGACGCCCCGTTGAACGGCACCCGCCACCGTGAAGGGGCCGCCCGCACCTTCCTACGCCCCGCACCTTCCTACGAACCAGGTGAAGCAAGCCGCATGTCGATACCCCGCGAGCAGGCACCCCGCGAGCAGGCGCCTTGGACGCAGCCCCCCGCCGTCGGGTTCTGATCGCGACACCAGTGAGCGAACGGGTCGCGCGGCTCGTCACTCGGCACGACGCCGCCCGGCTACGCCCGGAGCTGGCCACCCAGCCGACGGGCCTAGCCGACGCCTTGGTCGAACTGCGGCCGCACACCCTCGTCGTCGGGGTGAACGCGGTGGATGGACCGGCACTCGAACAGTGGGCCACCGCGGTCCGCACGGACCCGGCGGAGGCCGGCCGGGACCGACGCCTGCTGCTGGTCCGCCGGGGCACCTCCCTCGCCGCCGTCGACCTGGCCGCTGCGGCGCGCCACCGGATCGAGGTGTGCAACACCCCCGAGGTCAACGCCCGGCACGTCGCCCGGTTCATCGTCGACCGGCTGTTCGACCCGCTCGGCGACGCATCCGGCGCGGAGCCGGCTGGGGCCGCCACGCGCACCGACCGGCCGGGCGTGCTCGGCCTCGTCGGCGCCGGAAACATCAACAGTCGGGTCGCCCGGGAGGGCGCCGCACGCGGCTGGCATCTGGCCGTACACGCTCCCTCGCTCGCGGCGAAGCCGGCGACGGCCGCGCTCTGGGCGGCGAAGCACCGACTGCCGGTCGACCGGATCCACGTCGCCCGCACCGTCGAGGACGTCTTCGACGCCGCCGATCTGATCAGCATCGCCGCGCCCCTCGTGCACGGCGGGTCCCGGATGTCCGCCGGCATGATCGACATGCGGCACGTCAAGGCGTTCACCGGCCGCCGACTCGTGTCAGTCAGCGAACCGGACGTCTTCACCGACCGGGCGCTGGTCGACGCCTACGACCGCCGTGACCTGGAGGTCGTGATCGACAACGCCCCCCGGTTCCTCGGCCCGGTCCGCGGGCTGCTCGCGGGGCGGATCGCCGAGGACGGCGGGGAGCTGCGGCGCGGGTTCACTCTCTGCTCCGTAGCGATGCACAGTCCCGCCTGCAGCGACGATCTCGATCAGGCGTTCCTCGCGGTGGTCGGGCGGGCCGACCTGGACGACCTCACCGGGCACGACCTCGCCGGGCACGGCCCGAAGGGCGATCGTCATGACCTGGCCGATCGTCGGGGCGATCCGCGGGGCACCGGCCGCGGGGTCGGCGAGGACCCGGCCCCTGACGGTTCCGCCGTCGACAAGCACGACGTGGTGGTCGTCGGCGGCGGGATCGTCGGACTCACGATCGCGCTCGTGCTGCGGCTGCGGGGCCACCCCGTCCGGGTCCTCGACGCCGCGCCGGCCGACCGGGCGGACCCTGCCGCCCAGGGCACGACGTTCGCGGGGACGAACGGCCGGCACCTATCGGCGACCGAGACGCTGCCGCAGGCGGACGCGAGCCGCGTGGGTGTTCTCGACCGCGATCCGACGCACGGCGGCTGGCGGCTGGCGGCTACGGGACCCGGAGTCGCTGTCGGAGCCGGAGAGGGCCTAGGCCAGCGCCTTCGAGCAGTGCGCCGACCATCCCGGGCTGCACGCGGTGGCCCGGGACCTGGTGATCGCCCTGAACCGGCTGGGGTTGCGCGGGTGGGAGCATCTTTTCGCGCTCGCCGACGGCAGGGACGGGCTCGGTACCGGGTGCGGGTTGCGCTGGGACGCCCGCCTCCCGCGGATCTATCTCGGTCCGGGCGACCTCGCCGCGGGCGAGCAGCTGCAGCTGCAGCGGGCCGCGGGGGGCGGGTCGTTCGGTTGTCCCGGGCGGATCTGGTTCGCGGCTGGCCCACGCTAGGCTGCTCGGTCCCGCTGCCCGGCGGCGCCCGGGAGGTGGCCGGGGCGGTCGAGGTGGACGGCTACGCGGTCAACATCCACGATCTGGCCACGGTGCTCATCGACCGGCTGCGGGCCGCGGGCGTCGAGGTGCGCGCCGGCACCCGGGTGGAACGCATCGAGACCGGCATCGACCGGAGCCTCGACGGCAACGGGAACAAGGCCGGGCACGAGACCGGGAGCGGAGCCGGGAACGGAGCCGGGAACGGGGTCCGGTTGCATCTCGCGGACGGCTCGACCCTGCGTACCGGCTGGGCCGTGGTGACCGTGGCCGGCCGCGATCTGCAGCGGCTGCTGGGCGCCGCCTGGCCCGGCGCCGGTGCCGTCGCGCATCTGCTCGGCCTCTCACTGACCCTGCCGAACCCGGGTCTGCGACGGCCGGTGAAGGTCCACGCCGGAGATCCCCTCGGTGTGATCAATGTGACGCTGTCCGCCGATGGTGCCAGGATCCATGTCAGCGGCGGATTCGGGTATCTGGGCACCGCCGTGCGGGCGGTCGCGGACAGCGGCGTCGCCCGCCTACGCGCGGTTTTCGAGCAGGCGGCCGCCGGCCTGTTCCCGACGCTGCGCCGGCCTGACGGCACCGTGGAGATGCTCGACGTCCGCGTCTGCGAGCGCCCGGCGACCCCGGACGGCATCCCCCTTGTCGAGGCCGTGGCAGACCACGGCGGCCGGGTGATCGTGGCGGCAGGGACGAACGCGGGTGGCACCGTGCAGGCCCCGGCGGTGGCCATGCTGGTGGCCGACCTCCTCGCCGGCACGCCGCGCTGCGCCGCACTCGCCATGGCCGGTGATCGGGCGGGTCTCCCACCCATCCGGAGGTAGCACCCTCCACATCAGTGGAATGACGTTACGTAGCAGTAATTCCCATCGCCGAGCAGTGCCGGCGAGCGGCGGGTTATCGTCGAGCGACGTGATGGTGCGCCCCAGCCTCCTGGCTCGCCGGACCCGACTCGTGGGGCCAGGTCGGCGATCCGGGCGCGGACAGGAGGCGACGCCGGTGACCGACGTGGGCGTGAGGGTAGTCCGCTGGTCCCCGAGCCGGATGCGCACCCGGCTCGACGATGTCATCGCGGTCTACAAGGCCGCCTTCCTCGATCATCATGAGCCTGACCCGCCGCGGGCCGCCCGGGACCGGGCCGCCCATGCGCGCCGGCACTTCGAGTGGCGGGACCTTCGCGCCGTGGCGGCCGTCACACCCGACGACGAACTCGTCGGGATCACCTACGCACTGCCCGGCCGGGTCGGCCAGTGGTGGCACGACGTCGTCGCCGACGCGCTCCCGCCGGACTCGGCCGCGTACTGGCTCGACGACTGCCTCGAGATCGTGGAGCTGCACGTCCTGCCCGCCTACCAGGGCCGAGCGATCGGGCGCACCATACTGCGGGAGCTGCTGCGCGGGGCCCCGCAACGCACGGCCGCGCTGTCCGCCCTCGAACCCCCGGGTAGTCCGGCACGCCGGTTGTACGACCATGAGGGATTCGTCCCGTTGTTGTCCGACTTCCAGTTCCCCGGGACCCTCACCCCCTACGCCGTGCTCGGCAAGGAGCTCCACGGACGCTCCCCCGCCTGTCCCGACGGCGCCTCCGCCGAAGGAGCCGACCGGCACGCACCGGTACGATGACCGCCGGCGCGGCTCACCGCGATGCCGTGGATCTTCGCGGCGGCCACCGTGGCGGTGCAGCTCCCCTGTCCGTTGGTCACCGGATCCGCTGGGGCGGCGCTCGCCATCGCCTCGATCGTGCTGTTCTTCGCCTCCTCGGTGAGCCACGCCCTGCTCACCCGTGGCCGAGCGTGGACCGCCGGGTTCCTCGCCGTGACCGTCGGCGGCGGGCTGCTCGTGGAGACCGTGGGCGTGCACACCGGCTGGCCCTTCGGCCGCTACGCCTACGGCTCCGCCCTGGGCACCCGCCTGTACGGCGTCCCGGTCGTGGTGCCGATGGCCTGGGCGATGATGACCTACCCGGCATATGTCCTGGCCCGTCGCCACCACCGCGGCCGGGCGCGCACCGTCGTGCTGGCCGCGCTCGTCCTCGCGGCCTGGGATCTCTTCATCGACCCGCAGATGGTCACCGCGGGGTACTGGCGGTGGCTCGGCGGCGGCCCGGCGCTCAACAGAATCCCGCTCACCAACACCGCCGGATGGGTGGCCGTCGCGATCGCCATGACCGCGGCGTTGACGGCGCTTCCGGACCGGGCCGGGAGCACGGCACGCGACGATCGCGCTCCGCTCGCCCTTCTCCTGTGGGCCTACGTCTCCTCGACGCTGGCGAACCTCACCTTCTTCGACCGTCCCGGTGTAGCCGTGGCCGGCGGGATCGCGATGGGGGCGGCGCTCGTCGCGGCGGCCCGGGCCGGGCCCCGTGCCCGGGACCGTGCCCGGGCCGGGGACCGCCCGGTCCCGGCGGGCTCCCCACCACGATGACGGCGCCGTGGCGGACGGGGCGCGGGACGAGGCACCGGACGGGACGGACGGTACCGGGATCCCCGGCCCGGTGGCTCGCCGGCCGATGCTGGTCGGGTGCGGTACGGTCCGCCGCGGTGGCGTCCAGCGCCATCGCCGTGCACACGGCGGTGAACGCGCGGCTGCTACGCGTCCCACCGCCGGCCCGGCCGGTACGCGAACGGGTGACGGTCGTGCTACCCGTCCGCGACGAGGCCGGGAGCCTGCCGCGTTGCCTGTCGGCCCTGCTCGGCTCGCAGTGGGTGCCCGACCTCAAGATCCTCGTCTACGACGACGGTTCCACCGACGGCACCGGGGAGATCCTCGCTCGGTGGGCGGCGAGGGACGACCGGATCGTCGCGCTGCGCGGTGCGGCGCCCCCGCCGGCTGGCTCGGCAAACCGCACGCCTGCGCCCGGGCCGCGGCGGCGGCCACGGGCACGGTCCTCGTCTTCGTCGACGCCGACGTCACGGTGGCCCCCGACCGCGTCGCGCGGACCGTTCTCCTCCTGCGGGACGCCGGCCTCGACCTCGTCTCGCCCTACCCACGCCAGGAGGCGGCCGGTGTCGCCGAACGGCTGATCCAACCCCTGCTCCAGTGGTCGTGGCTGGCGCTGCTGCCGCTGCGGCTGGCCGAACGCTCCACCCGGCCATCGCTTTCCGCGGCGGGCGGACAGCTGCTGGCCGTGGACGTGGCGGCCTACCGCCGGGCCGGCGGCCACGAGGGCGTCCGGGACCAGGTCATCGAGGATGTCGCCCTGCTGCGGAGGCTCAAGCGTGCCGGCGGGCGGGGAGTGGTCGCGGACGGCACCGACCTCGCGGTCAATCGGATGTACTCCGGATGGTCACAGCTGCGGGACGGCTACGCGAAGTCGCTGGCCGTCGCCGGTGGAAGCACGCTCGGCAGCGCCGGGCAGATCGGCGTGCTGGCCTGGCTGTTCGTCGTGCCGGCGGTGGCGGCACTGGGTGGCTCGGGCCCGGGCGCGGTCGGGTACCTCGCCGGGGTCGCCGGCCGGGTGCTCGCCGCCCGCCGCACGGGCGGCCGGAGCTGGCCTGACGCCGCCGCTCATCCGGCTTCCGTGAGCCTGTTGGGCTACCTGACGGCGGTGTCGTGGTGGCGTCGTCGGCGGGGTACCGCCCGGTGGAAGGGACGACCGGTTACCCGCTGCCCCTGACCGCTGGTCCACCCTTCCTCACCCCGCCAGAGGCTTCCCTTGTCGTCCTTCCGGCGGCTTCCTTCTCCTTCTCGAGGCTTCGATGCCCGTTTCCTTCCTCGTGGATAACCGGGAAGGAGCAGCTCGTACAGTCGTCGCATGGCCCGTGTTGTGGTGATCGGCGCCGGTGTGGGCGGGCTGGCAGCCGCGGCCCGGCTCGCCGCCACCGGGCATGACGTGACGGTCTGCGAGCAGTCGTCGCGGACCGGAGGCAAGCTCGGCTGGTACGAGCGCGACGGGTTCGGCTTCGACACCGGCCCGTCCCTGCTGACCATGCCCGGCGTGTTCGAGGACCTGTTCACCGCGACCGGCGGGCCGTTGCGCGGTGAGGTGGAGCTGCGTCGACTGGACCCGATCGCGTCCTACCGGTTCGCCGACGGCACGACGCTCGCCGCACATGCCGACGACGACGCGTTCGTGGCCGAACTGGACGATCGGATCGCCCCCGGGTCGGGCGAGGACTGGCGGCGGCTCACCGACCGGGCCTGCCGGGTCTTCGACGCCGCCGAAGGACCGTTCCTGTCCAGTCCCGTGTCGGCGACCGGGCTGGTCCGGCTCGCCTGGTCCTCACCCGGTGACATCGCCGCGATCGCGCCCGGCCGGAGCCTGCGCCGGCTGGGCTTGCGCTACCTGCGTGATCCCCGGCTGCGGATGATCCTGGACCGCTATGCCACCTACTCTGGATCCGATCCCCGGCACGCCCCCGCCGCTCTGGTGTCGGTGGTCCACGCGGAACGGCGCTTCGGGGGCTGGTACGTCGCGGGCGGCCTGCGCCGCCTCGGGGATGCGCTCACCCGCCGCGCCGAGGAACGCGGCGTCCGGATCCTGCTCGACGCGCCGGTGCTGACGGTGACCCGGACCCCCGGCGGGCGGGTCGACGGGGTCCGCCTCGCCGACGGTACCCGGCTGCCCGCGGACGTCGTCGTCGCGAACGCCGACGCGGCGGCGCTCTACGGCCGGCTGGTGAACGATCGGGCCGGCCGCCGGCGGCTGCGGCGGACGGTGCCGTCGATGTCCGGCTTCGTGCTGCTGCTGGCCCTGACGGGTCGCACGCCCGGGCTGGGGCATCACACGGTCACCTTCCCCGCCGACTACGACGCTGAATTCGATGCCGTCTTCGCGGGCCGGCTGGCGGCCGATCCCACCATCTACCTTGCCGCGCCCGCCGACCCGGCCTGCGCGCCGCCGGGCTGCGAGGCGTGGTTCGTCCTGGTGAACGCGCCCCCGCACCGAGGCGCAGGCGGCCACGACGGCGCAGGCACCCTGGACTGGGACCGTCCCGGGCTCGTCGACGGCTACGCCCGGCGCATCCTCGACGTGCTCGCCGCCCGCGGGTTCGACGTCCGCCCCCGGTTACGCTGGTACGAGACCATCACCCCGGCGGATCTGGAACGGCCCACCGGGACGGTGGGCGGATCCATCTACGGTGGATCCTCGAACGGCGTGCGGGCGGCCTTCCTGCGGCCTCCGAACACATCCCGGGTGCCCGGCCTGTTTCTCGTCGGCGGATCAACCCATCCCGGCGGTGGGCTGCCGCTCGTCGTGCTCTCCGCCGGCATCGTCGCCGGCCTCATCGGCCCGGCCTGACCCGGCTGCCAGGGTCGCGTGGACCGTGGCCGTGAGCTGAAAGAAGCCGACGGCGCACACCGCCAGCGTCGCGGTCGTCGCGATACTCGCGGCGAGGTTCGCGAGGCCGGGCACCAGACCCGCTCCGAACGAGCCGACCGCGGCGATGATGATCCGGGCCGGCCGCTCCCCGACGGTCACCACGCCGATCTCGTCGAAGCCGGCGTTGCCGGCCCGGGCCCGGGTGTACTCCAGCAGTCCCAGCATGCTGCCTGCCGCGATCACAAGGCCGCCGGGTGCGCCGAGACACCACAGGGCCAGCAGGTAGGCCAGGTCACCGCAGCGGTCCACGACGGAGTCCAGGACATATCCCCAGGCGCTCGTGCGCCGGGTGAGGATCGCCACCGCTCCGTCGAGGTTGTCGGCCAGGCCACTGAGCACGATCACCAGAGCCCCCAGCAGCGGCCACCGGCCACCAGCCACGGCCGGGGGAATCGCGAGGGCGGTGAGCACGGCCCCCCCGGCGGTCACCGCCGACGGGCGCACCCCGCGGGCGGCGAGCGGCCTGACCACCCAGTAGACCACCGTCAACCAGGCACGAACGAGCCATAGCCCGCGCGCCAGGTCGTAGCCGCCGTGCAAGGTCGACCATTGGGCAAGGTAGGTGTCCCGACCGGGTACCGGGGTGCTCACGTCATCCATCGTGCCTGTCGGCCATCGTGCCCGTCGGCCATCCCGTTCCACCCGGTACGGCCAGCGCCGCGTCCGGTACGCCAGGATCCGTCCGGTACGCCGTCTCGCGCTGGGACATGCTGGGACATAGAGTCTCGTCATCCCCTACCGCGAGCCGTACCGGCACCCTGCGTCCGGCCGGCGACCGAAACCGAAGGCGCCGATCGGTCACCGGACCGGCCCGAGGTCGGGAGACGCGGTGTCGGAGGAACAGCGGTGTCACGAGAGAACAGCGGTGCCACCCAGACGTGGCGGGAGTGACGTGTCCGAACAGGTAGGCGGCGTGGTGGAGACCCTTGAGGACCTCGACCCGCGGGCGGTCTTCTCCGCCCATCGCGACCAGGTGATCCTTGCGGTACGGATCACCCCGGTCTTCAACACCCTTGATCTCAGCCTGGTGACGGCGGTGGTGGACGCCGCCAACCAGGCCGGGTTCGCGCTGGTCCGGGAGCATTCGCTCCGCGACGAATGGCTGCTGTGCGTCTTCGACGCCTACGACGAGCACGACTGAGTGCCGGCCCGGCGGCATGAGCGTGGGTGGGCCGGGCGAGCGGCCCACCATGCGCCACCGGGCCACTCCGCGGACCGGCCACTCCGCGGACCGCGGCCGGTTACCGGACCGCCTGGTAGATCTCCCGAGTGGCGCTGGAGCGGTTGAGGGTGATGAAATGCAGGCCCGGGGCACCGCCGTCCAGCAAGCGACGGGACAACTCGGTCGCCACCTCGACCCCGATCGCCCGCACGGCCGCCGGGTCGTCGGCGACGGCCTGCAACCGGGAGGCCAGCGCCGGCGGGAAGGCCGCACCGGACAGCTGCGCCATCCGGACGATCTGCGCGACGTTCGTCACCGGCATGATTCCAGGAATGATCGGCTTGTCGCAGCCCAGCCGGCGGACCCGGTCGACGAGACGGAAATAGTCGTCAGCGCCGAAGAAGAACTGAGTGATGGCGTAGTCCGCGCCGGCGTCGAATTTGCCCACCAGGTAGCGCGCGTCGCTGTCGAAGTCGACCGATCGTGGATGCTTGTCGGGGAAGGCGGCTACGCCGACGCAGAAGTCGCCGACCGACCTCACCAGGCGTACGAGTTCGTCCGCGTACTGCAGGCCCGCGGGATGGGCGGTCCAGGTGCCCTGCGGATCCCCTGGCGGGTCGCCGCGCAGGGCCAGGACGTTGCGCACCCCGACGCCGGCGTAGTTGCCGATGACCCGGCGCAGCTCGGCGACGGAGTGGTTGACCGCAGTGAGATGGGCGATCGGCGTGAGGGTGGTCTCGGTGGCGATCCGCTCGGTCACCCGGATCGTGCCGTCGCGCGTCGACCCGCCCGCCCCGTACGTCACCGAGACGAACGAGGGATGCAGCGCCTCGATCTGGCGCAGGGCCGTCCACAACTGCCGCTCGCCGTCCGGCGTCTTCGGCGGGAAGAACTCGAAGGAGAAGGAGGCACGACCGGTGGCGAGGTACTCGCCCATCGTCGTGGGTTGCGTGCTCAGACTCCGGACCGCCGCCATGGCACGAGGGTAGACCGGGCGTGGCCACGATCGAGGACGGACCCCCGGTCGGAAACACAACCGATCAGGCCCCGACAGCGGGCAGCAACATTTTCCCGGCGTGATCCCACGAATCCCCAGCGTGATCCCACGAGGGTCATGATCCGTCGAGTCCACCAACATGGGTGGGCAACCCGGCTGGAACGGGCTCGTTGGGCGGGACCAGCTGGGACAGCCCACATAGACGGCAGACAGACAAAAGACGTCCGATGGACAAGGGTCCCAGCGGCGCGGCGAGACCGACCCGCACCCGCCCGGACACGCTGCGCGCCACCACTTGGCGTGCCGCGTGCGCCGACGGGGTCAGCTCCACGTCGGCCGCCCCGGGATCAGCGGTCTCCACCTCCACCCCGTACTCGCCCTCGGGCAGCATGACGGTGACCATGCCCGTCTCACTCTGCGCCCGCACGCCGTCCGGCGGCTCGCTGAAGTGCAGGCTGACGTCGCCGTCCCGGCTGCGCGCGGCGACCGGACCGCGCGCGAGCTCCCGCCCGGCGATGGTGCCATCGCGGGTGACCAGGGACAGTTCACCGCCGACCCCCCACAGCGTGATTTCGCCGGCGAGCACCTCAGCCCGCACCCGGACCCGTGGCGGCACGGTCAGCCTGGCCCGCACATCGCTGGCCCGGCCGTCGATCCGCAGCGTGGTCCCGGCCCTCGTGATCGCGGGCACGGACCGGCCGGGACTGCGCCGCACGGTCAGCGCGACGTGCACGTCCTCGCGGTCCCGCCCGGAGATCTCGACGCGGCCGGCGGCCACCAGGACCTCCACGGCGTCGATACCGTCGACAGTGTGAGTCAGCTCCGCGGGTGGCAGCCGCAACAGGGTCAATCCGCCCAGTGCGGCGGCAACCAGCAGAACGGCGACCACGACGACGGCAGTGTCGAACACGGGCACACCGCACGGTACCCCGGGCGCCCGCCGATCCCCGGCCACACGATGGTCCCGGACCACACGACGGTGCCAGACCACACGACGGTGGATGTGCGCCGGCGGGTCTCCGCCGTGTTGCGGCGCTTCACCGGTTCGCGCGGAGCGCTCCTGTGCGGAATCGACGACGATCTGATCCCGTTCGTCCGCATCGCCACCGAATTCCTGCTGGCGGAGGGCAAGCGGTTGCGTTCCGCCTTCTGCTACTGGGGGTGGCGAGGGGCGGACGGCCCGGACTGCGACAAGATCGTGACCGCCGCCGCCCTCGAGCTGCTGCACGCCTGCGCGCTGGTCCACGACGACGTCATGGACGCCTCCGACACGCGGCGCGGCCGGCCGGCCGCGCACCGGCGCTTCTCCCGGGTCCACCGGACCGCCGGCTGGCGGGGTGATCCCGCCGACTTCGGCCGCTCGGCCGCGATCCTGCTCGGCGATCTGTTCCTGGCCTGGGCCGACGAACTGCTCGCGGCCAGCGGGATGCCACCCGAGGCGCTGGCCCGGGCCTGGCCCACCTACGGGCGGATGCGCAGCGAGCTGATGGCGGGGCAGTACCTCGACCTCGTCGGCCAGGCCGAGGCCGGTCCGCACGGCGGCCTCGGTCCCGGGCGGGCGGTCCGCATCGCCCGGTACAAGACCGCCGGTTACACGGTGGTCCGTCCCCTGCAGCTCGGCGGTCTGCTCGCAGGCGCGCCGCCGGACCTGTTGGCGGCCTACGCGGCGTTCGGCCTGCCGCTCGGCGAGGCGTTCCAACTCCGCGACGACCTCCTGGGCGTGTTCGGCGATCCGGCGGTGACGGGAAAACCCACCGGGGAGGATCTGCGTGACGGGCGGCCCACCGGCCTGCTGGCGCTCGCGCTGACCCGCGCGCAGCCGGCCGCGGCGGCCCGGCTGCGCGCTCTGGTCTCCCCGCC
>NZ_CDWTMG010000117.1:0-14010 GCF_977945845.1 Frankia sp. CcMO1 | reverse complement strand
GGACTCCCCACCGGGCGTCCCGCCCCCAGCGGACTCACCACCGGGCGTCCCACCCCCAGCGGACTCACCACCGGGCGTCCCACCCCCAGCGGACTCACCACCGGGCGTCCCACCCCCAGCGGACTCACCACCGGGCGTCCCACCCCCAGCGGACGACCCACCGGTACTGCCACTGGTACCACCGGCACCAGAACCCGTACCGGAACCGTCGTTCTCGTGTCCGGCCGAATCAGGCAAGCCTTTAGTGTTCGCGTCGGTCTTCACGCCGTCCAGGTTCGCGCCGTCGAGCTTCGCGCCGGTGAGGTCAGCTCCCCGCAGATCTGCACCGTGCAGATCTGCACCGCGCAGATCTGCGTCACGTAGGTCCGCGTTCTGTAGGTCGACACCATGGAGGTCGGCGTTCTTCAGATTGGCGCCGTGCAGATCCGTTCCGGACATCGTCGCTTGGTCGTGTCCGGAACCGTCACCCGAACCCTGGCCCGCGTCACCACCCGAACCCTGACCCGCGTCACCACCCGAACCCTGACCCGCGTCACCACCCGAACCCTGGCCCGCGTCACCACCCGAACCCTGGCCCGCGTCCGATCCCGACCCAGCCCCCTTCTCAGAACCGGAACCGGAACCACCGGACGTCCCGCCCTTGCCGTGGCCCGCGTCACCACCCGAACCCTGGCCCGCGTCCGATCCCGACCCAGCCCCCTTCTCAGAACCGGAACCGGAACCACCGGACGTCCCGCCCTTGCCCTGATCCGTGGACTGGGGCCCGATCTGCTCGGTGTCCATGGCGTAGCGATCGGTGGCCTGCTGCATGACGAAGCGGGCGTCCTCGTCCATCGCCTGCTGGATCTGCTGGCCGATGCCGGGGGTGCTACCGACCGCGACCGACTGCGTGCCGTCCGCGCCAGTGCCCAGGGAGGCGCCGTTGGCCGCAGCCTGCTGCGCGTAGAACTGCTGGATCCGGTCCAGGGTGTCCTGGCCCCAGGAGAGCGTCTGCGCGGAGTCGTACAGGGCGGTGGCGACGGGCGGCAGGCCGCCGCTACCCGCCTTCTCGTTCTCGGCCTGGAGCTCCAGCAGGAACCAGTCCACCTGCTTCCGGAACGCGTCAGCCGCCGGCCCCTGCCATTGGGAGAGCAGATGGTCCAGCGTCCGCGGCAGCTTGTTGATCTGCGCCAGGACCTGATTGCCGGACTCCATGATGGTGTCCGCGGCTCGCGTCATGCTCTCCGGCTCACCACTGGACATCGCCTCTTCGACCTGGGCGAACGTCGCTGAGCCGTAGTCTCCGCGAACAGGCGGGTCACTCGGCGAACGGGCAACCATGGCTCCGTGTGCTCCTTGCTGGCGGGCCGATTCTTTTGGGCGCGTTGCTACGGCGCACCCACGGACGGGCACGTTGCGGCAACGCGCCCAAAAGAACCTGATCAGTCAGGGACGGCGTGTTGGTCAATCAGGACGGCGTGTTGGGCCGGATCGGCTGGGTGGTCTTGAGACCCGTCTCCAGCTTCGTCATCGACGACACGAGATCAGACAGGCCGGTGTTCTTGTCCAGATTGGCCTTCTCGACGTTGTCGAACTCCGTGGCCACCTGATGCAGCGCGCGGTTCACGTAGGACGAGGAGTCCGACAGGATCCTGGAGTTCGGGATGAACGTCGAGTTGAAGGCCTGAACCAACTCACGGATCGTATCCGCCTCGCGGAAGTACCCGGGCTGCACTTTGATCTTGTTCATGTGGTCGCCCGCGAGATTCAGCTTCTGCGCGGCGTCCTCGAACAGCTTTGCCCAGTTGGTCAGTTGCTCGGTAGTGACCTTGATCTTGCCGTCCACGCCGGGCGGTTGCGCTGCCTCAGGGTGCTGGTAGGCGTCGTGGGTGCCCAGGCCCGGATCCTTGGCGAACTGGTGTCTGGTGGGATCCGGCTGCTGCGCGGGCTTCTCGCCATCGTCGCGCGGCGGCGGCTGGGGCGGTATCGCGGCTGGCATTGCTGACCTCCCTGTGAGTCGATACAGGAACGGATACAAGGAACGGATCGGCGAAGCGGTAGCGACCGCCGACCGCGGTGGCGCCCCGGGTCGGGGCGGCACCCCGGTCGCTGCGGCCGATCAGACGTGATGCCCGATCAGACGCTGAAGTTGCTGAACAGGCTGCGCAGGTCATCGTCTGTGCTGTGGTAGCTGCTGACGTTGCTGCGCAGAACGGCGCACGCATTCTGCATGCCGACGTCCATCTTCTTGATGCCCTCGTCCCACAGCGTCTTCGCCTGCTGGTAGGCCTGGGGCGCGTTGCCCTTCCAGGTGGTGGCCATGTCCTCGGCGACCGCCATGGTCCCCTTGATCTGCTGGACGATGGCCTGTTCCTCTTGCTCCAGACCCTGCGCGACGGACAAGGCGCTGGCGGTGTCGATGGAGAAGCTCGGCATCATGTTCTCCCTTCGGAGTCGTATCGGGGGTTGCGCCGCGGGTGGGCGGCGTTCAGGTCGTCGTCCAGCTACCGGTGCTCTGGCTGCTGCGGTTCTGCTCGGCCGAGCTGAACCCTTCGTTCGCGGCACCGACGTTCTTGTTCAGCAGGTTGAACCCCTGCATGACCTCGTTGAAACCCTGCTGCCAGGTGTTGGCGGCCTCGATGAACGCGGTGGATGCGTTCCCGCTCCACGAACCCTGAAGCGACGCCAGTTCGCTCCGGATCTGATCGCCGGACTGAGTCAGATTGTTCTCGTGCGTGGTGAGCGTGGCGCGCTGCTGGTCGAGTAGCGCGGAATCGGTCTGCTTGTCGGCGCTGCCGACGAAGTCAGGCATGATCCCTCCTTGAGGGTCGTATGACAGGAAGGCGGACGTTCCGCCTCCTCTGGTCCCGGGCGCTCGCGGCCCTGGATCTCACGTCCGGCCAGGCCGGACGTCTCTTCCACGCCCGCCGCCGCCGCCGATGACGCGCCCGCCACTGGGGGAAACCCTGGAGACCACAAGGTCCGGCGCTGCTCACCCGTCATCGGCCGCTCCCTTCGGTCGCCGAATGGGGCGGTGCCGCGCCGATCGGGCGCCCGGCCGCCGCGACGGCCAGGGCCGGGCCCTTGGGTAGTGCCGCGAGCAGCGCAGCGGGAACCCTCACCCGGCGCGCCGCCTCCAGGCCGAGGGCACCCAGCGCCTCCTCGTCGGCGATCGCGCACCGGCGGCCGGTGTCATCGATGAACCAGACCGCTCCGGTGCCGCCCCCCGCGGCGTTGGTCTCCTCCGCCACCACGGCCGAGCCCGGCGGAACCCGCACCCGCACGGCCGGGGAGCGCGCCGTGCCCGCGTCCACCGACGACGACACGGTGCCCAGCCACGGCACGCCGTCCGGTCCCGCAGCCACGCAGATCGAACCGCCGTCCGGCGACAGCGGGCCGACCGGCTCGGTCGGCCAGCCGAGGCTCGCCGGCAGCAACTGACGGGTCGCGTCGGCGATGGCGCTCTCCGGTACCACCACGGGCGACCGCCCGTGCGGATACACCGAGGCCAACTTCGGATTCCCCATCAGCAGGCGGGCCTCGAACGGTGTGACCGGCACGATCCGGTCACGCTGGACGAGGAAGTACTGGGTGATGGCCGCCTGGTGAACGGCGAGCACCTGACCGACGGTGGTCGGCCCGGCGCTGATCCGCGGACCCGGTTCCCCGCGGCCGTCCACCGAGAGCGTGCTGATGGTTCGCCCTGGGCGCAGGGACGCCAGCCAGCTCACGCTCGCTCGCAACGGAACCGTGGCCCCGTAGCCGAGCGCATTGCGTGCTTGGTTCGACGCGATCGCGAACCGGGTCCCGGCGACCACGAGAAACAACGATCCGTCCGGATCCGCCACCAGGAGTCCCTGGCCAGCGGCGATCCGTTCGGGCCGGCGCTGCGGCGTGAACGACACGACGGTCTCCGGAGCGACGCCGCTGGTCGCCGTCGTCGCTCCCATGCATACCGACCAGCCCGCGGACGCCACACCCGCGGCGGCAGGGACGTCGTCAGGTGCGCCGACGATGCCGACCGCCTGTGACCGGGGTAGCTGCCGGGTCCGGGTCGGGGACAGTGTCTGCATCTGAAGCTCCGGGCCGGCCAGCAGCAGGGCGGAGGCGAGGTTGGCCACCGGCCGCAAGGTGCCGGACTGGACGACGTACCGGGTCCCGGTTCCCTTCTCCAGCACGACGTTCGTGTCCTTGGCCAGGGTCGGCCCAATGCCCGGGTGCAGCAGGCCGTAGAGGGCGAATCCGGCCAGCAGTAAGAGAGCGATGACGCACCCGATCAGAGTTCCCACCGCGGATCTACGGAACGGCTGCTCCCAGTGCTCGGGTTCCCCGAGCAGGGCGCCGCGAACCAGCCGCCGAACCTGATAGGTGTGCGCCCGGACCTGTTCTCGTTTTGTCAGCATCGGCTCGACTCAGCGCAGGTTCCGCGCTGCCTGGTAAGTGCCGAGAACAGCTAGCAGGAGCGGCACCAGCGAAGCGGCGACCAGTCCTTCCAACAGTTCCGCCGCCCGGCTGAAGTGCGGCAGCATGCGGCGGCCGGGAAGAACCCGTGCCAGAAGCACCAGCAACGCGGCCATTCCGAGGCACAGCAGCGGCAAGGTCACCCGGGACAGGCCCTCCGCGGTCCACGTCGAATGGAGCAACAGACTGCCCGGCCCGGCCACACCGGCGGCGATGACCGCGGCCCGCTGCCCGCGCGAAGGCAACACCCGCAGCCGCAGCAACGAGGCCAGGCTCGCCGCGAGCACCAGACCGGCCGCCCATCCTCCGCGCCAGACGAGGATCGACGCGCACGCGGTGATCACCGCCGTGGACCCCCAGAGCAGCGCGGTGAGGTAGGAGTCGAGCTGTACGGCCAGCCGCAGCACATCTTGCCCCGGAACGACTTCGACGTCCTCCTCCAGTTCCCCGGCGTCTCGCGGCAGCGCCGGCAGCACCACCCCGGCGAGGCGGGCGGCTCCGGTGACCATGATCTCCCCGACGACCACGCCGAGGACGAGCGTCAGGGCCAGACCCTGATGGCTGTTCCAGTGGGCGAGTTGCGCCGCCGCGCTGCCCAGAGCACCGAGACCGCAGGCGAAGGCGACACCGGCGTAGCCGACCGCAATCCCGCCGATCGCCGCGTCCACCAGCGACGCCACACAGAAGGCCACCGTCAGCGCGGCCAGCAGGATGGGGGTGGAGATCAGCGGTATCGCGACCAGTGCCTCGACCAGGTGGACCGCTCCCAGCGCCCCGAACCCGACGGCCAGGCCCCCGGCGCTCACCGCCAGCGCCCAGTCATCCCACGCCCTCGACGCCGCCGCGGCCGCGAGGACGAGCAGCGTGCAGACAATGCCGGACAGCGTCGCCGTGACCCAGGACTCGGGCGAGCGCAGTGTCAGCCCGACCCAGGTCAGGGCCACGGGCACCAGCGCCAGGACGAGCAGGAGCTGCCTGGTGTGTCGAGAGTGCCAGCGCTGGTCCAGCTTCGTCATCCCTGTCGCGATGCCGTCGATGAGATCGTCGAACTCGGCCTCGGGCATCGCCGACTCGTGGGGGTTCAGGTAGAGCGTTTCCCCGTCGACGACGCCGTTCGCCGCCAGCGACCGGGCCTCGTCGAGCGGTGAGCGGCCGAGCCGCTGGAGCACCACGCCGTCCGACTCGAGGTGCGGGTCGCCGACGTGGTCCAGCAACGCGGGCAGCATCTCCGCGACCGGCTCGTCCGCCGGCAGCGCCAAGTCCGCCCATCGGCTGGGCGTCACGATCGTCACCCTGCACATCTCGGGCGTGACCGCAGCCATGCGATTCCTCTCCCGCCCGGTGGCCTGGTGGCCCCCGGGCAACTCCTACGCCCGCGACCGGAACGATGCCGGTTGCGGGCGGACGCCCACGTGTCCGCAGGAGAGACGGCCTACCCTCCCCGGCGTCACGTGCCCGACGGCACGGATCTCCCTGAGCGACACCGCCCGCAACCGGGAGCGGCTGCCCGGGATCGCGTGACGAGCCGCCGCCGCCCGCGTGTCCCATGTGGGCCGCGTCTTGATCAATCTGATGTGCCCCAAGCCACGACCTGGAAGGCTCGACTTCGCGTGACCGCTCAGGTGTTCCAGGCGCAGCAACGCGCGCCCGGACCGAAGCTGCCCAGCGGCGACATCGCCCTGGAGCCACCGCCCGCCCTGCAACCGCCTCAGCGGATCGGGCTGCTGCGCATGATCATGTACCTGCCGATGTTGCTGATGCCGGCCGGGATGATCCTCATGTACACCGGCAACGGATCGGCCGGCGCCTCGTCGATCGGCGCCAGCTTCATGGGCATTTCGATGGTCGCGATGATGCTGCCGCAGATGATGCGCGGGTCCCTGGACTCGCGGCAGAACCTCGACGACGAGCGCTCCGACTACCTGCGCTACCTGGCCGGTGAGCGAAAGAAGCTGCGGGAGGCGTTCGAGCAGCAGCGCGCCGCACTCGCCTGGAACAATCCCGAGCCGCAGACGCTCGTCTTCCGGAGCCGCACGAAACGCCTGTGGGAACGCCAGCCGGCCGACGAGGACTTCGGGGAGGTCCGCGCAGGCCGCGGCGACCAGCCGTGCGCGCTGACGATCACCCCGCCCGACGTGATCCCGCTGGAAGAACTGGAGCCGGTCTCCGCGCTGGCCCTGCGCCGGCTGATCGAGACCTACTCGACGGTGCCGGACCTGCCCGTTGCGCTCAGCATGCCGGGGTTCGCGCGGGTCCAACTCGACGGCGAACCCGAGACGTGCCGTGGTTTCGCCCGCGCCCTCCTAGCGCAGCTCGTGACCGCGCACTCGCCGGAGTTCATCCGCATCGCCCTGTGCTGCGACATCGACCGTCAGCCGGACTGGGACTGGCTGAAGTGGCTGCCGCACGGCCAGCATCCCAGCGAGAGCGACGGCGCAGGCAGCCGGCGACTGTTCGCCCAGACCGTCACGGATCTCGAACGCGACGTGCTGGCCGACCTGATCGTCCACCGGCCCCGCTTCGAGCCCCACCCGACGGCCTCGATGGACGACCCGTTCCTCGTCATCGTCGTCGACGGTTCCTCGATCCCGCCCAGCTCCCGGCTGGCGACGTCCAGCTACCGCGGCGCGGTGGTCCTCGACATCGGCGGTGCCCTGCCCTGGCGGCAGGACAGGCACGCGTTGCGGCTGCGCGTCCAGGACGACGACCTGACCATGGTGGTGACCACGAAGGACGGCGAGGAACTGGAGGAGGTCCTCGGCCGCCCCGACACCATCGCCGTCCCGCGGGTGACGGCGCTGGCCAGGCGGCTGGCGCGGTGGCGGGTCGCCGGCGACGGCCCGACCTCCGGCGACGGTCCCTCGCGGGCGCGCACCGTGGAACTGTCGGACCTGCTCGGCATCCCCGACGTCCGGAGCTTCGACCCGCAGGAGTACTGGCGGTCCAACGGCCCGTCCGGGAAGCTCCGGGTGCCGATCGGCGTCGACGACAACGGCTCCCCGATCGAGCTGGACATCCGGGAGTCCGCTCAGGGGGGCATGGGCCCGCACGGAATGCTCGTCGGCGCCACCGGCTCGGGCAAGAGCGAACTGCTGCGCACGATCGTCCTGGCGATGGCGGTCAAGCACAGCTCCGAGTTCCTCAACCTCGTGCTCGCCGACTTCAAGGGCGGCGCCACCTTCGTCGGGCTGGACCGGCTCCCGCACACCTCCGCGCTCATCACCAACCTCGCCGAGGAGCTCGCGCTCGTGGACCGGATGCAGGACGCCATCCACGGCGAGCTGGTACGGCGCCAGGAACTGCTGCGCGCCACCGGGTACGCGTCCCTGCTGGAGTACGAGAGGGCCCGGGCAGCGGGCGCGTCCCTGGCCCCCCTGCCCACCCTGTTCCTCGTCATCGACGAGTTCAGCGAGCTGTTGTCGGCCCGGCGAGACTTCCTCAACCTGTTCGTCATGGTGGGCCGCCTCGGGCGCAGCCTCGGCGTCCACCTGCTGCTCGCCACGCAGCGGCTGGAAGAGGGCCGGGTCCACCAGTTGGAGGGGCATCTGTCCTACCGGATCGGCCTGCGGATGTTCTCGGCCACTGAGAGTCGCTCCGTCCTCGGCATCACCGACGCCTACGAATCTCCGCTGAACCCCGGGCAGGGGTTCCTCAAGACCAGCACCTCGGCGATCGTCAAGTTCCGCGGCGCCTACGTATCCGGGCAGCTCAAGGACGTCGCGGCGGACGGCGTGCGGAGTCCGGGCCCCACCACGCGCCGGCTTGACCTCTCGTCGTTCTCCCTGACCTACCTGCCGCCGGCGCAGCCCCTGGAGCCGGACGAGGACCTCGAAGCGGACGAGGAGGAACCCGAGGAGGAGACCGGCGCCCCGGCCGACTCCCGGGAGAACAGCGTCCTCTACCGCATCATCGAAGGGCTCACCAACTCCGGACCGCCCGCGCACCGGGTGTGGCTGCCACCGCTGTCGGAACCGCCCACCCTGGACGGATTGTTCGGCGGTCTCAAGCAGGACCCGGAGCTGGGCCTGATCGCGGCGAACTGGGCAGGTGAACCGCTCACGGTCCCGGTCGGCATCATCGACCGGCCGTTCGAGCAGCGGTGGGACCTGCTCACCGTCTCGCTCGGCGGCGCCAGCGGCCACGTCGGCGTGGTGGGCGCCCCGCAGACCGGCAAGAGCACCCTGGTCCGCACCCTGATCACCGCCCTCGCCCTCACGAACACCCCCACCCAGGTCCGGTTCTACTGCCTGGACTTCAGCGGTGGCGGCCTCGGCGGGCTCGCCGCGCTGCCGCACGTCGGCAGCGTCGCGGCCCGGCGGGACACCGACCTGGTCAACCGGACCCTGGTGGAGCTCACCGAACTGCTCGACCGCCGGGAACGTGCGTTCACCGCCATGCGTGCCGACACGATGGCGGACGCCCGCCGGCTGCGCGAACAGGGCCGGGCGGGACCGGACGACGACCTGGCCGACGTGTTCCTCGTCGTCGACGGCTGGTTCACCGTCAAGCAGGACTTCGAGCACCTCGACGGCCAGTTCCAGCAACTCGCCCAGCGGGGCCTCAGCTTCGGGGTCCACTTGCTGATCACCTCCAACCGGTGGAGCGACTTCCGGATGTGGCTCCGCGACGTCCTGAGCACCAAGCTCGAGCTGCACCTGGGCGACCCGGGAGACTCGGCCATCGGGATGCGAGTGGCCGCGAACGTCCCGAACGTGCCGGGCCGAGGGCTCACCGAGGACTCGATGCACTTCCTCGCCGCCCTGCCCAGGATCGACGGGGTCAGCGACCGGGAGAGCCTCGCGCAAGGCACCGCGCACACCGTGTCCGCGATCGCTGCCGCGTGGAGCGGCGAGTCCGCGCCGAGCGTCCGCACGCTGCCCACCCTGATCCGGTTCGACGAGCTGCCGGAACCCGAGGGCGGTCCGACGTCGAAGGACGACCTGCGGGTGCCGATCGGCATCGACGAGCGCACCGGCGAGACCTACTGGTGGGACTTCGGCCAGCACCCGCACCTGGTGGCGTTCGGGGACACCGAGACCGGCAAGACCACGATGCTGCGGCTGGTGCTGCGGGCCATCACGGAGCGGTACGACCCGCGGCAGGCGAAGGTCGTCCTCGCCGATTTCCGCCGCGAACTGTACGACACGGTGCCCAAGGAGTCCCTGCTCGGATACGCCACGAACGAGAAATCGCTGGTCGACATCCTCAGCGAAGGAGCGCCGGCGCTGACCGACCGGATCCCCCCCGACGACCTACCCGTCGCGGCGGTGCACCGCCGCGACCGGTGGGAGGGTCCGCGGGTGTTCGTCGTCGTCGACGACCTCGACCTGCTCTCCAGCGACAGTTTCGGGGCGTCGTCCCCGCTCGCGGCCCTGCCGCCGTTCATCCCGCACGGGGCCGATATCGGCCTGCACCTCGTCGTCACCCGTGCGACGGCGCAGGGCTCCCGCGGGGTCAACGACCCGGCCGTGCGAAGGGTCTGGGACACCGGGACCCCGGTGCTGCTGTTCTCCTGCCCCCGGGAGGAGGGCATCATCTTCGGTTCCACCCGCCCGGCCACCCTGCCCCCCGGCCGCGCGCAGCTCATCACGCGGCGCGGCTCGCATCTGATCCAGGTCGGCTACGTGCCCGACGGGCCGCGGGCGGACCGGTCATGACGGCCTACCTCGGCGCCGCCGGGCGCCGCCCCGCTCCCGGGGTGCCGGGCCGGCTGCTGGTCACCGTCATCCTCGCGGCCGCGCTCGCGGCGGTGGCCCCGCCGGTGCGGGCCACCGCCGCCACCGCTCCCTCGACGCAGGAGAGCACCTGCGTCCCGCCCGGCGGACCCGCCGTCCTCGAGGAACCGTGGCCGCAGCGGCGGCTCGGGCTGGGAGCCCTCGGACAGCAGTACCGTGGCTGGGGGGTCACGATCGCTGTGATCAGCTCCGGCGTCTCGGCCCGCCACCCGCAGCTTCGCGGGCGGGTGCTGGACGGGCTGCGCGTCGACGAGGCGGGACCCGCCAATGCCGACTGCCTCGGGTTCGGCACCGCGATCGCGGGGGCGGCGGCGGCGGCGCCGGTCAGCGGGACCCGGCTCGTCGGTGTGGCGCCGCAGGCATCCGTGCTGCCGGTCCGCCTGCCGGACTGGGTGGTCAATCCCTCCCGCAGCCTGGACGGCGCCGATCTCGCCGCCGCCTCGTCCAGGCTTGCCCAGGCCATCAACCTCGCTCTGCAACGAGACCCCCAGATCATCGTGTTGCCGTCGGTGTCCCTCCCGAACAGCACCGAGCTGCGCGCGGCGATCGCCGCGGCCGAGGAGCAGGGCTGCCTGCTCATCGAGGGCGCCCCAGCCACCGTGCAGGCCCCGAACGACTACCCCGCCGCCTATCCGGAGGTGCTCGTCGTCGAGGGGGAGTCTCCGGACGGCGAGTACGCCCCGACCGAACTGCCGGCCGACCAACTCGACCTGATCGCCCCCGGGGTGAAGGTGCCGGCGCTCAGTGCGAGGACCGGGCACCTGCTGGTCAGCTCGAACACGGTGGCCGCGGGGTACGCCGCAGGCGCTGCGGCCCTGGTCCTGGACGCGCTCCACCCGCCCACGACCGCGGACACCCGCCGGCTGCTGTTGCGCTCCACCGTGACCTCGGCGTCCGGTGGGATCCCGGTGCTGGACCCGGCATCGGCGCTGACCCCGGCCGACGACACCGTGGCCCAGGCGCCGGGCGGGGCGCTCGGGCGGCTGCTCGCCGGCAAGTCCGCGCCCGACCGGGCAACCGTCATCGCCACCGGGGTCGCCGTCACCGCGCTCATCGGCCTCGGCGTCATCCTGTTCGCCGGGGCTGCGGCCTACCGCGGCCGGCAGCGCCGATGGCGCCCTGCCGGACGCCGCGAGCCCCGATCCGTGGCGGCGGGTCAGTTCTCGATCATCGACGATCCGTTCCGCACGGCATCCCCCGGCCGCCCCGGCCAGCCCGCCAGACCCGACCCCCCCGGCGCTGCCGCCCCTGGAGACCAGCGATGACGACCCACCGGACGCGCCAGGACGCGGCGCCGTCCCAGCACGGTCACGCGGCGCCGGCCAGTGCCTCGCCGAACCGTGCCTCGCCGGACAGTGCTGCGCCGGACAGTGCTGCGCAGCCGGCCGACGAGGACGGCGCGGCCGCGGCGCCCCGGCGCCCCTCCAGCCGGGTCGTCCAACAGATCATCGTCGTCCAACTCGTCTGCGTCGCGGTCCTGCTCGTCGCCGGCCACGTGGCCCAGGCCGTCCTGGTGACCGCCGCGGTGCTGCCCGCGGTCCTTGCGACGTCGCTGATCACCATCCGCTCCCGGACCGTCGGCGCGTGGCTGGCGACCTGGGTGTCGCTGCGTCGCCGCCAGCGCCGGGCGTCGGCGATCTCCCACGAGCGCGACTTCGTCAACCCGCTGTCGCTGCTGGACCGCCGGATCTCGATCGGCGCAATCCGCGGCTTCCGCCGGACCGAGCTGGGCGTGCTGCATCTGGGCCATAGCTGGGTGTCGGCGGTCTGGGTCACCGACCGCCCCCGGGCCGGCGACCCCCAGGGCGCCGACGGCCTCACCAGCCTGCTCGCGTTGCCACCGAGCCCGTCCCCGGTGACCACCCTCTGCGCCGTGCTCCAGCAGGCCACGACCGATCCGGGAACCGGCCCGCAGAGCCAGCTCACGGCATGGCTGTCGGTGCGGGTGGAACCCCTGGCCGCGCTACCTCCGGACGAGGCCCTGTCGGCCGTTCCGGGGCTGATCCGGGCCGAGGTCCGCCGGTTGCTGCGCGAGACCTCCACCGGCACCAGCGTGCTGACGCTGGTCCCGCTGGACCGCAGCGACCTGCTCAGCGCGCTGGCCACCTCGACCGAGGTACCGCTCACCCGGGCCGCAGGGAAGGTCGAGAAGGTCAGCGAGTCCTGGCGCCTGTGGCAGGCCGGCGGCCGGTTCCACCATGCGTTCGAGCTGCACCCGGGGACGCGCCGGCCGCTCAGCGTGCTCGTCGCCCTGGCGATGGACCTGGCGGCTGCCGACCTGGACGCCGCGTTGACGATCTGCATCCCGAGCGGCCGCCGACCGGGGCACGGCCCGCACCGGCTGCCCACGATCCGGCTGTCGCATCCGGACCCGAGTCGCATGCCGGAGCTCGCCGCGGAGATCATGGACGCGCTCGACGGCGAGGGCGCGGCCGTCCGGCCGCTCTCCGGGCGGCACGGTCCGGCGCTGCTGGACACCTCGATCCTCGCGGGCCCCGGCGACAGGTGACTCCCGGCACCGGCCGGACGGCCCTGATCGGCCGGGAAGGGGTTCTGACCGTCCTGAACTCCTCCACCACCGCGATCGTCACCGGCCTGCGCGGATCCGGCCTGAGCGCGTTGCTGGACTCCGCCGCTGACCGGCTGGCCGCTGCCGGGTACTGCGTGGTCACCGGCCCACCCCGGCTCCACCCCGACACCCTGCCGCTGTCGTACCTGGCCGGGCTGTCCGTCTCGCCCCCAGCGCCGCCCGGTACGCGCGTCCGGCCCTCCGCAGTGTTGGCGACGCGCGCCGTGCTGCCGGCGGGCGCCGTGCTGCCGGCGGGCGCCGTGCTGCCGGCGAGCCTTGCCGGGAACGCGCCTGTCCCGCTGCAGGATCTGCCGTGGTTCGTCGAGCGGATCGCCCGGCAGGTGCTCGTGGCGGCGGCCGGCCGGAAGGTCGCTCTCCTCCTGGACGACCTGCACGCCGCGGACCCGCTCTCGCTGAGCGTCGTGCCTCAGCTAAAGCGCAGGCTGCGTGCGCGGTTGATCGGCACCGGCCATGCCCCGGCCGAGGGCCGCTTCCCCAGGCCGGCGTTCGCCGCGCTCGTCGACCGGCTGCCGCGACCCTCGCGGGTGCACCTGTCCGGGCTGAGCGACCAGCAGTGCCTTCAGTTGGCCCGCAGCCGCCATGCCGCGGCCACGCCGGAGCTGATTCGGGCGATCCGGCCCGCCCTCGGCACCTGGGGCCACCTGCCCGGGCTGGTCCTCGGCGTCCTCGACCAGGTGATCGCGGATGGCGCGCTGCCGCGGCTGGTTCGTTCCGGCGCCGAGCCGCCCCGCGAGACGAGCGGAACCTTCGCGCCGGACCGTGCGACCGGGGCATGCGGATCCGCGCGGCTGCCCGACCGGCACCCGCTGGTCCGGGACCTGCTGGGACGCCGGCCGGCGGCGGCCGCAGCGGCCGTGGTGGCCGCGGCGGGCGGCCCCGGGGGCCTCCGCGTCCCCGACCTCGACCCGCTCGCGACCGTGCTCGCCGTCGGCACCGGACCGCTCGTGGAGCTGGTCGACGACCTGACCACCGAGGGCCTGCTGGAGCAGACCGGCAATTGCTGGCGCTGCGCAGTCCCCGCCCTGGCCGTGACGCTGGCGCGGCTGGCCCTGCCGCCGACCGCCCCGGTGGCACTGGCCGTCAGGTCCTGGTCCGGATCCAGGTCCGGCGAGACGGCCGGCCGGATCGCCGGGCTGGCCGAGCACGCGGCATCCGCGCTCCCGGCCATGCTTCCCCTGCTCGTGGACGCCGCGCTGGCCGCGGGGGGCGTGCCGGTCGGCGGCTGCGGCGACCTCGCCCCTGCCG
>NZ_CDWTMG010000116.1:0-14100 GCF_977945845.1 Frankia sp. CcMO1 | reverse complement strand
AAGCAACAGTCACCATCGCCGCGATCAACGAATGGCTGCCCCGATAAACTTCCCAAACAGGCCCTAGGCCCCTTGCCTATCCAGAGGGATAAATCGGACACAAAAGCCTCTGGATAGGCAAGGAAGCCGGGAGCCTCGGGCGTCCCGGCTCCCCGGGCCCCCGGGTCCCGGGTCGGCCGGCGGGATTCACGCTTCGGCAGGGCCACCTGCACGGGCTCGGAGAAGTGCCATCCGGACGACTTCCGTCGTTCTCGCCGCTTCCGTCGTGACATCGTGCCAGGTGAAGCGCAGAACATCCCAGTCGAGACGGACGAGGTCGTTCTGACGTGCCCGATCGCGATGAAGAGCCTCCGGCTCACCGTGCGGCCCGACGCCGTCCGCTTCGATCGCGACCCGCAGCGACGGCCAGGCGAGATCGAGCCGTGCCACCGGCCGGCCGTGTCGGGGATCGTGGACTATCCATTGAAGCTCGTCCGGGGCCAGCCCGGCGTCATCGAGAAGGAGCCGCACACGCGTCTCCAGCGGTGACTCTGCCCGCCCGTCGATCTTTGACCACCATCCGTCCGCACGATCACCATTGCGGCGTTCCTGCACGCGTGTGCGAAGATCGAACAGCTCGTTCCGGGATAGACGGCGTTGGTGAACAAAAGCGTCGAGGACACAGATGAACAGCTCGCGGTCGCACAGTAGGGCCAGATCTTCCAACGTCCGGGCAACCGTGGTGGTACGGATGCCGTCGAGGTCGATGGTCTCGCCACCGCGAACCGTCATCCAATGCCGGTGACAACCGCCACGCTGACGAAGTCCCCCCTCACCGGGCAGCGCGACATCGACGGGTTCGTCGGGCCGCCAGCGGGAGAGGGCGGGAAGGCCGTGCAGTCGGGCCGCGGTACGTCCGCAGATCGTCCCTCCGACGATCGACAGCGCCGCTCGGGCACGGGCCCGGATTTCGTCCCGAATGGGCGGCACGAGCAACATGCCCCGCACCGGGGAGGTCCAGCCGTGCCTGCGTCTACGAACGCTGATCGCTTGGTCCGACATCCCGAGCTGCCGGGCATGCCGACGGGTGATCATGTCGTCCTGCTTGCGGGCGAGTGCGACGACCTTCTCATAGGACTGGGTCACGTCCCCAGTGTCGATCACGGTTCGAGCATCCTGCCGGGCTCGTTCGCGATCTGTGCATAACCGGCCCCTCTCGCCGGCTTCCTTGCCTATCCAGAGGCTTTTGGGGACGTAATGAAGTAACAAATACGTGATCGAGAGCATCATCGCAGGTCACAGGCCTGTGGAGGGTTCGAAACGCGCAAGTTATTTCATTTCGACTCCTTTGCGCCCGATTTATCCCTCTGGATAGGCAAGGAGCTCAGCCGGCGTTCCAACGGGCGTGGCCGTTGAACCCGCCGGTAGTGGTGAGCTTGCGGTCACTATCGTTCGGATTGTTCGGATCGTTCGGATTCAGAACGTAGAGTTGCCGGTCACCAGGGTCCGTGGGATTGCGCTGCCCGCTGAAGGCGATGCGACCGTCCGGCGCGTAGGCCGGGTCCTGGTCGTCCCCGTGCACCCGGGTGAGCTGCCGGGCGTCGGTGCCGTCCGAGTTCATCTCGAAGATCTCCAGATCGCCGTTCTTCGCCCGGGTGAAAGCGATCTTCCTGCTGTCCGGGGATCAGACCGGGTCCGAGTCCCCGTTACCCTGGTCCTGCGTGATCGGGGTCGCCTGGGCATCCGGTTGGGCCGGGATCACCACGATGAAGCCGCGGTCGCCACCGGTGTTGTTCGACCAGTAGGCGATCCGCTCGCCGTCCGGCGACCAGGCGGGGTCGGTCGCCTGCGGCTTCGCGTTGAGCCGCCGCACGCTCGAGCCGTCCAGTTTCACCACATACAGGCCGGGGTTCGGCGTTCCGGTCTGATCCTTGGTGGAACGGACGACCAGGAAGCCGCCGTCGGGGGAGAGCGAGGGCCGGGCGTCGTCCGCGATCGCCAGCCCGGCGGCCGGGCCCGAGGTGAACAGCTGTACCGGTTTCCCGGAGCCGTCGGCGGCAATCGCCTGCAGCGTATTCGGGCTGCCCTTCTTGAAGTAGACGATCGTCTTGCGATCGTCGCTGATCGCGGGCAGCATCTCCTGGTCCGGACCGGTGACGATCGGCTTGTCGTTCGCGAGCAGCCCGTTGTCCGTGACCTGCCCGGTGAACAGATCGTAGTTGCCGTTGCGGTTGGACGCGTAGACGAGGGTGTCCTTGCCAAGCGGCTGGGCCGCCCTGGGCAGCGTGAAGGCCGCTGATTGGGCCGATGAGGCTGGTTGGGGCGACGTGGCCGGAGCCCCGGAGATGGTGGCCGGATTGGCCGCGTCGGTCCCGGAGCCGCCGTCATCACCCGAGCTGAGGGCGAGTACTCCCGCGAGGATCGCGCCGACGACTACGACACCCCCACCGACGAGCAGCGGGGTGCGGTTCCTGTTCCCGCCCGCGCCGCCCTGCCGGCCGGGAGCATCGGCTCCACCGCCCCCGGGACCGCCGGGACTCCCGTGACCGCCGGCACCGGCGGGTAGCCGGGTCGGGGCGTCCTGGTCGACGGTGTAACCGCTGCTGACGGGGGCCGCTGCCGTTGCGGGGAAGCCGGCCCCGTGGGGCCCGGTGCCGCCCGTGACCGGTGCGCCCGGGCCGGGCACTGGCAGCTTCCAGCCCTGCAGGATGTTCGTGACGTCCTGCGGGTTGACGGCGGCGGCAGCGTCCGGGCCGGTGCCCGACGGGTCGCCGAGCAGGCGCAGCATGAGCTGCTGGGCGCTCGGGCGGGTGCTCGGGTCCTTGCGCATCGCGTGCCAGACGATCGGGCGCAGCGCCGGGTCGACGTCGTCGAGCCGCGGTTCCTCGTGTAGGGCGCGGTAGAGCAGCACCTGCGCCGAGGCCTCACCGAAGGGGTAGTGCCCGGTGGCGGCGAAGGCGACGAGGCCACCCCACGCCCAGATGTCGACCGCCGAGGTGATCGGCCGGCTCTCGATCTGCTCCGGGGACATGAACGCCGGCGTCCCGAGCTGCTGGAGATCGCCGGTGAGGTTACTGCCGGCGTCCACCGCCCGGGCGATACCGAAGTCGATCACCCGGGGGCCGAACGGTGAGAGGATGACGTTCGCGGGCTTGAGGTCGCGGTGCACGATCCCGGCGCTGTGGATGGCGGTGAGCGCCGCGGCCACGCCGACCGCGAGTTGTTCGAGGTTGGCATTGGCGAGCGGGCCGTTGCGCTGGACGTACCGGGCGAGGGTCTTGCCCTCGATGAACTCGGTGACCAGGTAGGGCCACTCGGCGTCCGGATCGGCGTCGAGCACCTCAGCGGTGCAGACCCGGGCGACTCGCCGGGCGGTCTCGGCCTCCAGCCGGAACCGGGCTCGGAACTCGGGGTTCCCGACAGCCTCATTCCGGATCACCTTGATGGCGACGAGCCGGCCCTTCCCGGAGCGGCCCAGATAGACCATGCCCATTCCACCCTGGCCGAGTTTGCCTAGCAGCGTGTACGAGCCGAGCTCGTGGGGGTCGTCCGGGCCAAGGGGGGCGGATCGTGCCGCCACACCCGCATCCGATGACATCATCGACCTGTACCCCCACCCGCCGCGTGCCGACCGCGGCCTCGCGCGGGAACGCCGCGCAGGTCGCGGGCCGGCCGGTGGACGCGCACCGACTCTTGATCCATCACGGAATGTCCCGATCAACCATTACGGTCAACCGCTGGCAAAATCTTAGGCGAGAGTGACCGGGCACCGGGCTGTCGGGGCCCCGACAGCCCCCGCCACCTCGATGTCAATGCAGCGACAGGCATTCGGCGCCCGCGTGGCTTCTGTCATCCGGTCACGTCCTGCCTCCTGGTCGGCCGGGGGCGACCAGGGGCGGTCGGGGTCTCTGACCGGGTACGGCCGGGGTCGACCGGGGCCGACCAAGGCCCGGGCGGGGGAGTCTCCCGGGAACGCCGCGCCGCGTCCCCGGGAACCCCCCGAGTCACGACCGAGCCGTCGCGGACCTCGCGACACCTCCGATTGCCGGTCGGTCCACCGGCGACCCGGTCTGGTCCCCGATCAAAGCGGCTGGCGGCCCACACAACCCCGTATCTGTGCGGCTTTCGCCGAATGTGTCAGGAAGGAACGCTGCACGGCCGAACGCGAACGGCCGAACGGTGCTACGCCCGATCATCCGACCCGACGACCTCCAGGACCTCGTCGACGTCCCGGCGGGGAGTGGGGCCGAGCGGTTGTGCACCCGGCTCGGGATAGCCGGCCCGCAGGATCATCTGGACGTGCCCGAGACCGCTGGTGGTGCCGCGGAACTGCTCCCGCATGCCCTCGACGTCGATCGCCTGCGACATCGGCGACGAGGCGAGACCGAGCAAGGTGGCGGTGAGCAGCACACGCTGCATCGCCTGCCCAGCGCGCAGCCGGTCGGCGGTCGTGTCCGCATCGGTGCCGATGATCAGGATGCCGGGCCGTTCCACACCCGTCTCGTCCAGCACGGTCCCCGCCTCGCCGACCACGTCGAGGTCCCGCATCGGGAACTCGGACTGGCGCGGGGCGTCGGTGTGGACGACTGCGCTGCGCGGGATGCCATCGGCCGACGTGGACCCCGTTCGACTCCACGAGGCCAGTTCCTCCCGGTAGGCCACGTTGTGCGCCTCGATCCAGTCCGCCCGGGACAGCAGGACGCTGACCTGGACGCGCAGCTCCGGGTCGATCGGCGCGGTGAGCCAGCAGCCCTCCGCCTCGGCCGCGGCACGCAGGCGGCTGATTACCTCGGCCGGCAACGGCTGGTCGTCGAACGGCCGGCGATCGGTGTGCCGCCGCGGGATGGCATCGGCCAATGCCCGCTCGTCGTCCTCGGCAGGCTGATGGCCGATCACCGAGATGGTGGCGAGCGGGGCGGGGCGGAAGTCGTCGACGCCGTCGGGTAGCGGCTCCACCACGGGGACCTCGCCGCGGGTCCGCAGCGCCAGCCGGGCGTTGAACAGCGCCGCTCCGCAGCTCAACAGCATCTGCCGGCCCTCGGGATCGGCGACCTTGAGCTGGCGGGTGCTGTCGGCGAGAAGGGTGAGCCGGCCTGCCTCGAGGCGCCAGCGCCACGGCTGCGTGTTATGGATGGACGGCGCCGCGGCGGATGCGGCGACCACCTCCCGAGCCAGGTCGGGAGTCAGGGGAACCAGTACGGACCGTGCTGCTTTGGTGGACATCTCAGCCTCCCTTCTCTCAAGTGTCTACCCCCAGCCTGCCCTCCCGACCGGGTAGAGGGCATGTGCCGAGGGGAACAGTCGGGGCGGACCAACGGCCGGCAGGCGGGAGTCGGGCGTCGGGTGGCGGGGCGTCGGGGCGTCGGGTGGCGGGCCCGAGGCACCGCCGCGGACGTGGTGGGTGGGTACGGCCGGGATGGCACGGGCAGGGCGGAGTGCGTGTGCGGAGCGCATGGGCGGGGCGGAGTGATGGCGGGTATCGCGGGTAGCCCCACTGCATGGCTGGAACCGACACAGAGGCGGTGCTCGCCGAACTGCTCGCCCGGCATGGGCGGACCTACGCCGACGATATCGGCGCCGACGTGCCGACTGACACCGCGGAGGCGATGTTCAGGCTGATCGTCTTCGCCCTGCTCGCGAGCGCACGGATCCGCACGTCGATCGCGGTCGCCGCCTGTCGTTCCCTGATGGACGCCGGCTGGACCGACGCCGCAGCCATGGCCGAGGCGACCTGGGAGGACCGTACCCGGGTGCTGAACGGCAGCGGGTACGCGCGCTACGACGAGAGCACCTCTCGGACATTGGAGGCGGCCTGCCGTTACCTGATGGACACCTACGACGGTGATGTCCGCCGGCTGCGGGATGCCGCCGAGCACTCCCCGGACCGGGAGCGGGAGCTGCTGCAGAAGATCAAGGGGATCGGTCCGGTCGGTGCCGACATCTTCCTGCGCGAGGCGCAGGCGGGATGGGACGAGCTGGTGCCCTACCTCGACGAACCTACCTGGAGAACGGCTGGAGCCCTCGGGCTGCCGACCGGCCCGGCGAGGCTCGCCGCACTGGTCGACCGGCAGGACTTCCCGCGGCTGGTCGCTGCGCTGGTGCGGGCGCGTCTCGAGCACGACGTCACCGACCTGCGGGAGGCGGCGAGCAGGCCCTGACGCCCGTCCGGTCCCGACCCCAGCTGGCGAGACAGGAGCAGACAGCAGGCGGGCAGCAGGCAGACAGGAGGCGGGCAGGAGTCAGACGGCAAGCAGACAGCAGGCAGACAGGAATCAGGCAGGAGGACGTGTCGATGACGACGCACGACGACAGGATTCAACGCAAGATCGCGTTTCTGGTGGCACCGGAGGGCGTCGAGCAGGTCGAACTCACCGAGCCGTGGAAGGCCATCGAGCAGGCCGGCCTGAGTCCGGTGCTGGTGTCGACGGAGGGAGGCAGGGTGCGGGCGTTCCGGCACCTGGACCCCGCGGACACCTTCCCGGTCGACGTCACGGTCGCCGAGGCGGATCCCGCGGACTTCGACGCGCTGGTGCTGCCCGGCGGAGTCGCCAATCCGGACGAGTTGCGGTGGCAGCCGGGTGTTGTCGAGTTCGTCCGGTACTTCTTCGATGCCGGCCGCCCGGTGGCGTCGATCTGCCACGCTCCCTGGACCCTGATCGAGGCGGACGTGGTCCGCGGACGGCGCATCACGAGCTGGCCGAGCCTGCGCACCGATCTGCGCAACGCCGGGGCCGAGGTCGTGGACGAGCAGGTCGTCATCTGCCGGTCCGGGCCGAACACGCTGATCAGCAGCCGCAGGCCGGATGATCTGCCGGCCTTCGACGGCACCCTGGTGGAGCATCTCACCTCGGTGGGCGTCTGATTACCTCGGTGGACGCCCCAGCTCGGGACGCCGTTCACCGTGGATGCGAAGGAACCGCCGGAAACGGCTCCTTCGCCCGGGCCGTCTGCTACCTCGGATCAGGTTGGTCGCTACCCCGCACCAGGTGGATCATTGCGGTGTATCCCGTCGCCGGACATCCGTAACCTGGAACAGCGATGATGCGGCATTCCGGCCGCCGTGCCGGATGGCGGGCCGGCTTGCCGTGGTTGCCGTGGTCGTTCGTGGACACGCCGTCGTTGTCGTGGACATGTCGTTACCAGGGTGGGGTCACCGGAGCCGGGTCACCAGGCGGGCCGGGAAGATCTGCCGGGGAGGGGCTGTTACTCCCCCTGGCTCACCTGACGGCGTCGGCCCGCAGCCCGGGAAGCCGCAGCCCAAGAATCCGACCGCGACCGGGAGGAGAGCCGGTGCCGACCATGCAGGACGTCGAGCGCGCCCGTGAACAGGCGTACCTGGACACGCTGTACATCCGGTTGGACGAGGTCCGCGAGATCACCCGTGGGCAGCTGCGCCGGGTCCTGCTGGAAAGTGGCACGGGCACCCCACAGTCACTCGTGGAACGTGACGTGTTCGCGGCGACCCACGCCGACCGGCTCGCCCGCCTCGACGCCGCCGAAGGGCGGCTGTGTTTCGGCGCGATGGACCACGCCGACGGGCGCCGGACGTACATCGGCCGGATCGGCCTGTCCGACAGCGAGCAGGAACCGATCCTGGTGGACTGGCGGGCCCCGGTGGCCACCGCCTTCTACCGGGCGACGCTGGCCGATCCGCACGGTCTGGTGCGGCGGCGTCATCTGCGGACCAAGGGCCGGGAGGTCACCGGCATCGCCGACGACCCGTTGAGCCTGCCGGCCGGCACGGCCACCGGCACTGGCACCGGCACGAGCGAGCCCGGCGGGGTGACGGCGTCCGGCGACACGATGTTGCTCGAGGCGCTGGCCGCGCCCAGGACCGGGCGCATGCACGACATCATCGCCACTCTGCAGGCCGAGCAGGACCGCATCATCCGGGCGCGGGCGAACGGCGTGCTCGTCGTCGACGGTGGACCGGGGACCGGTAAGACCGCGGTGGCGCTGCACCGTGCCGCCTATCTGCTCTACAACGACCGGGCTCGACTCGACCAGTCCGGCGTGCTGATCGTGGGGCCGAGTCCGGTGTTCCTGCGCTACATCGACCAGGTGCTGCCCTCCCTCGGGGAGACCGGGGTGATCTTCGCCACGCCGGGACGGCTCTTTCCCGGGGTCGACGCGCACGGCGTCGAGGACGCCGCGACCGCTGCGCTCAAGGGTGATCCGCGGATGGCCGAGGTCATCGCCGCCGCCGTCAGGGACCGGCAGCGGCTGCCGCGGCGAGAGGTGCTCATCCCCTACGACGATCACATGCTGCGCCTCGGTCGCGACACGGTCGCGCGGGCCCGCACCCGGGCGCGGCGCAGCCGCCGCCCGCACAACTCGGCCCGTCGGATCTTCCTGCGCGAGCTGTTGGCAGAGCTGGCCACCCAGGTGGTGAACCAGATCCCGGGCGGGCTGCTCGACGCCGACGAACGCGGCCAGATCATCCGGGACCTGTGGTCGGCGGAAGAGGTCCGTACGGTGCTCGACGGCCTCTGGCCGCTGCTGACCCCCCAGCGGCTCCTCGAGGAGCTCTTCGCCGATCCGGCGGCCCTGGCGCGTGCGGCGGGTAGCCGACTCACCCCGGCGGAACGATCTCTGCTCGAGGACCGGCGGACGGCCGCAGCGTCCGCCCGGATCCCGGTGCAGCGCGACGGCGTGGGTACGGCGAGTACAGCGGCCGCCGAGCGGGTCGAGCGGGCGTGGGCTCCGGCCGATGTGCCGCTGCTCGATGAGGCCGCCGAGCTGCTCGGCGACCCGGGCGAGGAGACCGGCCGCGAGACCGCCCGCCGTGCCGAGCGGGAACGCGAGGAGGAACGCGAGTACGCCCGGGGCGTGGTGGACATGCTCGGGCTCGAGGGGCAGGTTGACACCGAGGCGCTCGCCGAGCGGTGGAGCGGGCCGCGGGCGCGGCGCAGTGCCGCCGATCATGCCCGCGAGGACCGCACCTGGACTTTCGGCCACCTGATCGTCGACGAGGCCCAGGAGGTCTCGCCGATGTTGTGGCGGCTGTTGTGGCGGCGCTGCCCGGGACGCACGGCGACCCTCGTCGGTGACCTGGCCCAGACCGCCCGGCCGGGCGCGCCGACGTCCTGGGGGGAGCTGCTGGGGCCCGCGGTCGGCGACCGGTTCACGGTCGAGCGGCTCAGCGTCAACTACCGCACACCTCGGGAGATCATGGACGTTGCCGCCGACGTCCTGCGGGCGCAGGACCCGACGGTCTCCGTTCCCCTCTCAGTGCGTTCGGTGGGCCGTGCCCCGACGGCGGTGCGCGTGGGCGACGTGACGACCGACGATGTCCCGGGCCTCGTCGGTCTGCTCGAGACTGGTCTGTTAAAGGACAGGCGGACCTTCGCCCAGGAGCCTCCCGGGGACCTCGTCGCCGCCGTGGTGTACGCGGCGAGCCGGGCCGCGAGCGAGGTCGGCGACGGGCGGGTCGCCGTGATCTGCCGCCCGCAGGACATCCCGGGGCTGCGCGGCGCCCTCATGGCAGCCCTCCCGGATCTGGCGGTCGCGGCGGACTCCGTCGACCCCGCCAGATCCGTCGGCAACGCTCTCGACGCGCCGGTGGTGGTGCTGAGCGTGGCGGAGAGCAAAGGTCTCGAGTTCGACGCGGTGGTGCTGGTGGAACCGGCCGCGTTGCTGGCCGGGCCGACCCGGGGGCTCGCCGACCTCTACGTCGCGCTGACCCGGGCCACCCGTTTCCTGACCGTGGTGTATTCCGGCGAGCTTCCGCCGGTACTGGGCCGACTCGCCCGACGGTAACGTGCCCGCCCGCGGACGGGTTCCGGATCCGTCCGCAAATACCAGCTAGCCCTGCGTGAGGAGCAGCGTCGGAACAAAATTCCGATATTTTCTTGATATAAAATGTCCATCCATCGTTCATCGGAACGTTGTTCCGTGTGGCTAGGTTCGTGGATGTGACGACCAGGCCCAGGGCGACCAGGCCCAGTGAGACCGGCGCGGCGAGCGTTGCTGACGAGCCGGCTGGCACCTTTGCTGAACGGGTGCGGGGGGCCGCCGCGGATCTCGCTCCGAGCGAGGCCCGGGTCCTCGAAGCGTTGCTGGAGCCGGGAGCGGAGATCCTTAATCTTTCGGTATCCGAGGTCGCCGCTGCCGCGGGGGTGGGGGTCGCCACGGTCGTCCGCGCGTGCCAAAGTCTCGGCTTCAAGGGTTTCCAGGCAGCCAAGATCGCTCTAGCTCAAGATCTTCTGCCGCTCGGTGAACGCCCCCGGGAGGACATCGATCCCAGCGACACCGTGCATCAGGTGCTTGCCAAGCTGGCGGCCTCGAACGGTCAGGCACTGTCGCGCGTCCCGATGAGCGTGGGCGCGGGTGCGCTTGCCGATGCCGTTGAGGCGCTCCATGCGGCGCGGCGTGTTCTTTTTCTGGGGGTCGGCACAAGCGCACCGATTGCCGCGGACGGGGCGTTTCGGCTGGCCACGATCGGCGTCCCGGCCAGCTTCCCGCCGGATGTGCACACGCAGCACGTGCAGGCACGCCTGCTCGGGCCGGATGATGTCGCGGTCGCGGTGAGTCACACCGGGGCGACTCATGAGACCGTAGGCGCTGCTCGCGGCGCACACGCCGCCGGTGCCGCGGTTATCGCGATCATCAGTTTTCACAGCAGCCCGTTGACGGAGGTCGCGACAACCGTGCTCGTCGCCGGGAGTCGTAAAACCCGGTACCAAATAGAGGCGATGACCAGCCGTCTCGCCCACCTCCTGGTTCTTGAGAGCCTTTTCATCGCTCTTCTTCTGCGGAATCCTGACCATGCCCGCATCGCGCAGACTCTGGCTGCGGATGCTCTCGATGAACACTGTTACTGATTCGTCCTACTCAATCGCTACTGATTCGCTCGGACTGTTCAGATTTTGATGGAGACAGATGATTATCTCTGGGACGTTTTCCGACCACGGCGCGAACCAGCGAACAGGGGGCAGTCAGCGGCCAGCCGCGGTGCTGTTCGACTGCGATGGATTGCTCGTGGACAGCACGGCGGCATGGGCCACCGCGTTCGACGAGGCAGCCGCGGCCGTCTCCTTCGAGTTGGACGACGCGATGCGCGGGCAGCTGGTCGGCAGCTCCGTCGCGTCGGGGGCCGCGCGGATCGCGCGCTGGGGCAACCAGGAACACGAAGCTGCCTTGATCGCATCGGTGCTTCACCGTTCGCTGCGGCAGGCGGTGAAACGTGACCCTCCTCGCGCCATGCCGGGCGCGGCCGCCCTGCTCGCTGGCCTGAGCGGCAGCGTACCGATGGCGGTCGCCTCGAACAGCCCGGCCGATGTACTCGTCGCGATGCTCACCGGCGCGGGATTCGATGTGGCGTTCGACGCGACCATCGCCGCGGACGATGTCGACCTACCCAAGCCTCACCCGGAGGTCTACCTAACCGCCTGCTCGGCCCTGGGAGTTGATCCGCGCGACGCGGTCGCCGTCGAGGACTCCAGGATCGGGGCAATCGCCGCGCAGCGGGCCGGTCTGGCGGTCATCGTCGTTACCACCGGAGACTGGCCGCAGAGCACACCCCTGCCGTGGCCGGCGGAAGGACGCCCTCTCCTGGTGACCCCGTCCCTGACCGAGCCAGCCGTCACTCGCCAGCTCATGCCGTCATGACGAATCCCCCGGCGACGCAGGCGACCGGCAATGTGAACGGCAATGTGAACGGCGGCCGGGCGACGTCGACGACACGGCTTGGAGTACTCACCGATCTTCATCTCGCTGCTTGGTAGGTGCGGGAGGGCCCGTGGCTCGGCTGCCCGGGCGCGCCGGGCCCTCCCGGTGAGTTTCAGGCTGACCACGCTCGCCCTTCGTGGAGTGCGAGGGTGCCCTCCTGTGCCTGCGGGAAGTGTGAGCCGACCCCGTCGGTTCCTGGCTTCGACAGCTCGTTCCAGATCCACTCCCGGCTGTGGTTCGCAAGCTTGACGTCGACGTCGCCAACGCTGTGCCAGCTCGGGTGGTGTAACTGGTGCGGGCAGGTGATCGCGTCACCGAAGAACAGGATCCGCTGGCCGCCGCTGGCCGCCATGACGCTGGTGCGCCCCGGGGTGTGACCCGGGGTCGGCATCAAGGAGATTCCCGGCAACACTTCCAACTTTTCACGGTCCAGGAGTTGAACGCTGCCGGCATCACGCAAGCCAGCAAGCGAGAGCTGCTGATCGATAATGAACTTCCGCTCATCGTCGTCTTGCCCATCCGTGGATTTTCTGGCCGACTCCTGGAAGTACGTGTAATCAGCCCCGCCGATCCAGATCCTGGCCTGAGGGAACAAATTAGCGTTCGGATCGACGAGCCACCCGAAGTGATCACAGTGCAGGTGTGTCACGACGACATCCTCCGCAACCTATCGTTGTGACGGAGCGTGATGGCTCCTGGGGCTGTAAAGGGACGCACCCGCCCATCCGGAAAGATCGCGACTTGTCTAAGGTCCGTGATCGTCGGAAGAACGGGTGCGTTGTTGTTCGGGGGTACGGCTGGTCGTGCGGTGGCGGCGGTGCTGGGGTTGCCGGGGTTCGTGGCCGAGGTGTTGGAGTTCGAGACGGATGGTGTGGCCGCGCGGTGGGCGCGGGTGGCCTGGCACACGGCGCACGGCGCGTTCGTCTCCGCGGGTGGGCACGGCCTGCTCGGCGTGGTCGAGACCCGGGCGAGGGCCTCCGTGATCGCCTGGCTCCGGGCCCAGCCGGCGGCCTGGCGTGACGGGATCCGGGCGGTCACGATCGACATGTCGACGACGTACCGGGCCGTCGCCCGCGAGGCCCTCCCGCACGCGATGGTCGCGGCCGATCATTTTCATGTGGCCCAGCACCTGGGCAGGATGTGCGATGACGTGCGACGACGCATCAGTCACCAGCTCCACGACCGGCGCGGCCGGGCCACCGACGTCGAGTACCAGCTCAACAACGCGCTGCGCTACGGTCCTGAGCGGCTCTCGGACCGCGGCCGACGGAAGATCCTCGACGGGCTCGGCGAGCTCGTCGCGATCGACGGCGACGCCGCCTACGACCTGCGCGTCGCCTGGACCGCGAAGAACCGGCTGCTCAGGGCGCTCGCGCTCTCCCCGTCACGGACCGGCCGGCCGGTCACCCGCACCGAGATCGCGCACACCGTTCCGCTTCCTCGACTACGTCGCGACCTTCGGCACCAGCATCCCCGAACTCGTCACCGCGACCGAGACCCTCAACACCTGGCTCGAGGAGATCACGAACGCTGTCCACCACGGGATCTCCAACGCGGCCGCCGAGGGAGTCAATCGCCTCACGAAGCTGATCTACCGGGTGGCGTTCGGGATGTCCAACGTCGCCAACCAGCAACTCAGGGCCCGGTACACCGCCTCCCGCGCTGCCCGCCCGCAGTGGCGACCGACCGTAACCACCCACGCGACCGCTACGTAATCAGATGACTACGACCTCTGGCTAACTGCGGAGAGCCTCAACGGTGGCGCAGACACAAGGCACGCGGACAGATGATCGTTGTCCGTTTCGCCGACGATGCGATCACCGGCTTCGAGTACGAGGACGACGCCCGTCGGTTTCTCGTCGACCTGCGCGAGAGGTTCGCCAGGTTCGGTTTGGAACTGCACCCCGGCAAGACCCGGCTGATCCAGTTCGGTCGCTACGCGGCCAGTTGGCGGAAGACCCACGGTCTCGGGAAGCCGGAGACGTTCACCTTCCTGGGGTTCACACATCTGTGCGCGACGTCCAAGAAGGGGCACTTCTGGGTGAGGCGCGTCACGGACAAGAGGCGGATGCGGGCGAAGCTCAAAGAGATCAAGGAGGAACTGAAGCGGCGCCGGCACCAACCCGTCCCGGTTCAAGGGCAGTGGCTACGCAGTGGTGGTTGGGCATCTCAACTACTACGCCGTGCGCGGCAACACGGACGCGGTCGCGTCCTTCCGCACCCAGGCGACACGGCACTGGTTCAAGGCGCTTCGCCGACGAAGCCAGCGCACGCGACTGGCCTGGGCGCGCATGGGGCGCCATGCCGACCGATGGCTACCACCCGCCCGCCCACGCCACCCGATGCCGAGCGTGCGCTTCGACGCCAGAACCCGAGGCAGGAGCCCAGTGCGGTAATCCCGCACGCTGGGATCTGTGCGGGGGCGCCCGCAAGGACGGTCCCTACCGCGAC
>NZ_CDWTMG010000115.1:0-14247 GCF_977945845.1 Frankia sp. CcMO1 | reverse complement strand
AAAACAGGCTCTCAGAAGCCCCCGGAGTCCGGTTGGGCGGCGAGGGCTGCGGCTAGCGCGGTTACGAAGGCGCGCGGGGCTTCCCGCCGGGGGCAGTGGCCGGCGTCCAGGGCGATCACCCGCGCCCCTCCCGAGCACGCGGCGGCGCACCGCCGGGCCGCCGCCGTCGAGACGATCCCGCCCTTGGCGGGCTCACCCCGGATGATCAGCACCGGACACCGCACCTCGGACAGGACGGCGGGCAACGGCTCGCCCCAGTCGTGCGCGCGGTCCAGGTGCGCCAGGTCGACGGCGGCCTTGCTGCGGGCCCACGGTCCGAGCTCGGCCCGAGGCCAGCCGGGGTGGTTCGCGCGGGCCCAGGCCACGCGGTTGTTGTGGTCACCCGACTGCAGCCCGGCCAGCCAGCTGCGCATCCGGGCGGTCGAGTGCGTCCGGCGCAGCGTCGAGCGGGCGGGATCCTCGAGGACCAGCGCGGTGACGATGTCCGGCCGGGCGGCCGCCACCCGGGCCGCGGTCAGTGCACCCATCGAGTGGCCGAAGGCGACCACGGGCCGCCCCCGCCCGACCACCTGCGGCAACGACCCCACCACCGCCAGCGCCGAGACGGCGTGGTCGGCGATCACGTAGTCGCCGTCCCGCAGCGGCGTCCCGCCGTGGGCGGGTGCGTCGGGAGCAACCACCGTCCAGCGCCGCCGCAGCCGCGAGGCCAGCGGGCCGAAGACCTCGGCCGAGTCCGTCCAGCCGTGGCAGGCCAGCAGGATCGGGTCGCTCGCCCGCCTGGGGGGCTGTGCCGGCCACACGGTGACCTGGAGCGGGCCGTCCGGCGCGGCGGCGCGTACGGTCAGGGGTGACAGGGAAACCACGGAGCCATCCTGGCGGAATCCGGAGGTATCGATGGACGCCGTGACGCGAGTACCGGCACCCACGAATGAGCCGGTGCTCACGTACGCCCCGGACAGCCCGGAACGCGGCGCGGCCGAGACCGAGCTGGCCGCCTGGTCCGGCCGCCGGATCGACCTGCCCATGACGATCGGCGGGCGAGAGGTCATGGGCGGCGGGGACGCGATCGACGTCGTCCAGCCGCACGCCCGGCACTCGGTCCTGGGCACGATGCGCGGTGCGACACACGCCGACGCGCAGTCCGCCGTCGACGCCGCGCTGGCCGCCGCGCCCGCGTGGCGCGACCTGTCGTTCGACGACCGTGCGGCCGTCCTCCTCCGGGCCGCCGACCTGCTCGCGGGACCGTGGCGGCAGGTGCTGGGCGCCGCGACCATGCTGGGGCAGTCGAAGACCGTCTACCAGGCAGAGATCGACGCGGCGTGCGAGCTGATCGACTTCTGGCGCTTCAACGTGCACTTCGCGCGGGAGATCCTCGCCGAGCAGCCCCCCGCGAACGCCCCGGGCGTGTGGAACCGCAGCGACCACCGCCCGCTGGAGGGCTTCGTGTACGCGGTGACGCCGTTCAACTTCACGGCGATCGCGGGCAACCTTCCCACCGCGCCGGCGCTGATGGGCAACACGGTGGTGTGGAAGCCGGCACCGACGCAGACCGTCGCCGCGTACCTGACCATGAAGCTCTTGGAGGACGCGGGCCTGCCGCCGGGTGTGGTCAATCTGGTCACCGGCGACGGCCTTGCCGTCTCGGACGTCGTCCTGTCACACCGTGAGCTGGCCGGCATCCACTTCACGGGGTCGACGCCGACCTTCCGCTCGCTCTGGCGGTCCGTGGCCGGGAACCTCGACGGCTACCGCGGTTACCCGCGCCTGGTGGGGGAGACGGGCGGCAAGGACTTCGTGCTCGCGCACCCGTCGGCCGACGTCGACGTCCTGCGGACGGCGCTGGTCAGGGGGGCGTTCGAGTACCAGGGGCAGAAGTGCTCGGCGGCGTCGCGTGCGTACATCCCGCGCAGCCTCTGGGGCCGGGTGCGCGACGACCTCGCCTCGACGACCGAGTCGCTGACGATGGGGCCGGTCACCGACCTGTCCAACTTCATGGGCGCCGTCATCGACGCCCGGGCGTTCGCCAAGCACGTCGCGGCGATCGACAGGGCGAAGGCGGCCCCGGGCATCGAGGTGCTGGCCGGCGGCCGCTACGACGACTCCGAGGGCTGGTTCGTGCGGCCGACCCTCCTCGTCGTCGACGACCCAGCCGACGAGGTGTTCAGCACCGAGTACTTCGGTCCGATCCTCGCCGTCCACGTGTACGACGACGAGCGGTACGACGACGCCGTCCGCCAGCTCGAGTCGGTGGCGCGGTATGCGCTCACCGGAGCGGTCATCGCCCGGGACCGCGCGGCGATCGCGACGGCGCTGCACGCGCTGCGGTTCGCTGCGGGGAACTTCTACGTCAACGACAAGCCGACGGGGGCCGTCGTCGGGCAGCAGCCCTTCGGCGGCGCGCGGGCCTCGGGGACGAACGACAAGGCGGGCGCCGCGCAGAACCTCCTGCGCTGGACGTCGACGCGTTCGATCAAGGAGACGTTCGTCCCGCCCACGGACCATCGCTACCCGCACCTGGAAATGCCGTGATCAAGTAATTCCCGTGGATCAAGTAGTTCCCGTGGATCACATGGGCTCCAGGAGTGGCGCTTGATCCACGGGAATTACTTGATCACGGCGAGGTTAGCCAGGCTCGGCCGGTGCGCTCCTCCGCCTCGATCGCGGCCATGACGGCGGGCTCGGCGGCGCGCTCCATCTTGCCGCCGATCAGGGGCATCCGTGCCTTCAGGTCGCCCTCCACGAGCTCCAGCGTCCCGCCGCCGGACGGGCCCAGCCACAGCGTGCCCGTGAGCCGCACGGGGACCTGGCTCACCTCGACCCGCAGGATTCCCTCCCGCGTCCCGTCGCCGTCCCCCGGACCCCACTCCTCGACCTGCACGATCTCCAGAGTCGCCCCGATCGCCGAACGGACGATGTCGGGCACGCGCTCGGTAGGCAGCGTCCGCTTGGAGGTGACGACGGCGCCGCCGGCGTCGTCCACGTCGACCGCCACCTCGTACGCGAGGGCCTTGGTGGCCTCCAGCTTCCGCTCCTGGAACGCGACGTCCGTGAGCATGTCGAACACGGTCACGGGGTCGACGTCGTAGCGGATCTCGGCCTTCAGACGCACGGGTCCTCCTCAGCGGATCAGTGGTGCATCGTTGCGGCGCATCAGCGCGGTCGTGGTCTCACTTATGCGGAAATAATCGGGCATTGCGGGCCGGTCTGCGTCACCCATGCAGCCGAACCACCGACGTCGTGAGGGAACCCCCGCGGCCCCTCGGCGGTATGGTCACATCAATCGGCACGCGTCGTCGCGCGCCGACCGGATCATCGTCTGCGGGGTGTCGAGATTGTCCGCACGCACGGCGACCTTGCCGGCCCTCGGCGTCCGGCAAGAGCTGATCGAGCAGGCCGCGGAGGCCGGCGAGCGGCAGGGGTCTGCCGGCGGCCGGCTGGCCGCCTTCCTGGATCGCTACTTCCATCACGTCGCCTCCGGTGACCTGCAGGAACGTGAGCCGGTCGACCTCGCCGGGCTCGCCCTCTCGCACCGGCAGCTCGGCGCCGAGCGCCCGCCGGCGACGTCGTCCCTGCGCGTCTTCACGCCGACCGTCGACCAGCACGGCTGGACCACGGGCCACACGGTCGTCGAGATCGTCACCGACGACATGCCGTTCCTGGTGGACTCGGTGAACGCCGAGCTGTCCCGCCAGGACCGGCCCATCCACCTCGTCATCCACCCGCAGCTGGTGGTCCGGCGGGACCCCTCGGGCGTGCTGCTGGAGATCCTGGAGCGCCTCGCCGGCGACCGGTCCGAGTCGTGGCCGGACGACGCCGTCGCGGAGTCGTGGATCCACGTCGAGATCGAACGTGAGACGGACCAGGCGGACGTCGACGCGATCGCCGCCGGGGTGCGCCGGGTGCTCGAGGACGTCCGGATGGCCGTCCAGGACTGGCCGCGGATGCGCGAGCGGTCGACGGCGGTCGCGGACGAGTTGCGGACGAGCCCGCCGGCCGGGGTGCAGGCCGACGACGTGGCCGAGGCGGTGAGGCTGCTGACCTGGCTCGCCGACGGGAACTTCACCTTCCTCGGCTACCGCGAGTACGAGCTCGTCGATACCGACGGCGAGGACACCCTGGTCGCCCGTGCCGACAGCGGTCTCGGCATCCTGCGCACCGGCCCGGCGGCGGCGTCGCCGGGCGTCGGGCGGCTCAGCGCCCAGGCCCGGGCGAAGGCGCACGAGCGGACGCCGCTCGTCATCACCAAGGCGAACTCGCGCGCCACCGTGCACCGCCGCTCGTACCTCGACTACATCGGCGTGCGCACCTTCGACGAGGCCGGGAACGTCACCGGCGAACGCCGCTTCCTGGGCCTGTTCGCGTCGTCCGCGTACACCGATAGCGTCCGGCGGATCCCGGTCGTCGAGCGCAAGGTGCGCGGCGTCCTGGAGATGTCCGGCTTCTCCCCGGACAGCCACTCCGGCAAGGACCTGGTGCGCATCCTCGAGACGTACCCGCGCGACGAGCTGTTCCAGATCTCGGTCGGCGACCTGTTCGCCATCACGATCGCCGTCAGCCAGCTCCAGGAGCGCCGCCGCACGCGGCTGTTCATGCGGACGGACGACTACGGCCGCTTCGTCTCCTGCCTGGTCTACCTTCCGCGCGAGCGGTACACGACGGCGGTCCGCCAGGACATGGAGCGGATCCTCCTGGAGGCCTTCGACGGGACGGCGATCGACTTCTCGACCATGGTCAGCGAATCGGTGCTGGCCAGGCTCTACTTCGTCGTCCGCCTGCGCCCCGGGCACCCGCTGCCCGACGTGGACCCGGTCGAGATGGAATCGCGTCTCGTTCAGGCCACCCGCACCTGGGACGAGGACCTCGCAGACGCTCTGCGCGCCGAGCTCGGCGAGGAGGAGGCCGGCCGGCTGGCGCGGGTCTGGGGATCCGGTTTCCCGGAGGGCTACAAGGAGGACATCCCGGCGCGTGTCGCCGTCGCGGACCTGCGCCGCCTCGACGAGCTGGAGCGACGCGCGGCCGCGGGGGCCGACCACGACATCTTCGCGATGAACCTCTACGAGCCCGTGGGCGCGCAGGCGGAGGAGCGCCGGTTCAAGCTGTACCGGCGGACACCGCTGTCCCTGACGACCGTGCTCCCGTACCTCGCCAACCTCGGCGTCGAGGTCGTCGACGAGCGGCCGTACGCGCTGACGACGTCGGCGGGCGGCGAGGCGTACATCTACGACTTCGGCCTGCGGCGGCGCGCGCTGCACGGTGAGACCACGATGGCCACGGCGCATCCGGAGCAGATCCGCCAGCTGTTCTCGGACGCGTTCGCGGCGGCGTGGCGCGGGGAGACCGAGAGCGACGGCTTCGACCGGCTCGTTCTCGGCGGCTGCCTGACCTGGCGGCAGGTGTCGGTGCTCCGCTCGTACGGCAGGTACCTCCGCCAGACCGGGACGACGTTCAGCCAGGACTACATCGAGCTGTGCCTGGCGACGCACATCGAGGTGGCCGTCCTGCTGGCGCAGCTGTTCGAGGCCCGGTTCGACCCGGACCGGTTCGCGGCGGACGAGGGCACGGGCCTGCGGGCGGGACACGCGCGCCAGGAGGTCTGCGACGCGTTCACCGAGAAGATCCGTAGCGCGCTCGACGACGTCCCGAGCCTGGACCACGACCGGATCCTGCGGGCCTACCTCGGGCTCGTGCTGGCGACGGTCCGGACCAACTACTTCCGTACCGACGCCGCGCCGTGCCTGGTCTTCAAGCTCGATCCGCGCGCCGTCCCCGATCTGCCCGACCCGCGGCCGGCGCACGAGATCTTCGTGTATTCGCCACGTGTGGAAGGCGTGCACCTGCGGTTCGGCTCGGTCGCGCGCGGCGGCCTGCGGTGGAGCGACCGGCGGGAGGACTTCCGGACGGAGATCCTCGGCCTGGTGAAGGCGCAGATGGTGAAGAACGCCGTCATCGTGCCCACCGGTGCCAAGGGCGGGTTCGTCGCCAAGCAGCTCCCCGATCCGGGTGCGGACCGGGACGCGTGGCTTGCCGAGGGCGTGGCCTGCTACCGGACCTTCATCCGCGGCCTGCTCGACGTCACCGACAACCTCCGGGCAACCTCGGGCGGCGAGGGCGACGGCCAGGTCGTCGTGCCGCCGGCGCGGGTGGTCCGCCACGACGGTGACGATTCCTACCTCGTGGTCGCCGCCGACAAGGGGACGGCGGCGTTCTCGGACATCGCCAACGAGATCGCCATCGAGGCCGGGTTCTGGCTCGGCGACGCGTTCGCGTCCGGCGGCTCGACGGGATACGACCACAAGGCGATGGGCATCACCGCGCGCGGCGCCTGGGAGAGCGTGCGGCGCCACTTCCGGGAGCTGGACATCGACGTCCAGGCCGAGGATTTCACGGTCATCGGTGTCGGTGACATGAGCGGGGACGTCTTCGGGAACGGGATGCTGCTGTCGGAGCACATCCGCCTGGTCGCGGCGTTCGATCACCGGCACGTCTTCCTGGACCCCGATCCCGACGCCGCCGTGGCGTTCGCGGAGCGGCGCCGCCTGTTCCACCTGCCGCGCTCGTCGTGGGCGGACTACGACACGGCGCTGATCAGCCCCGGCGGCGGGATCTACCCGCGGTCGGCGAAGTCGGTGCCGATCTCGCAGGGGGTCGCGCGCCGGCTCGGGCTGCCGTCCGAGACGACGTCGATGACGCCGGCCGAGCTGTTGCGCGCGGTCCTCACAGCGCCCGCCGATCTGTTGTGGAACGGCGGGATCGGCACGTACGTCAAGGCCTCGACCGAGACCAACGCGGACGTGGGCGACAAGGCGAACGACGCGATCCGCGTCAACGGCGCCGAGCTTCGCGTGCGGGTCGTGGGGGAGGGCGGCAACCTCGGTCTCACCCAGCTCGGCCGGGTGGAGGCGGCGCTCGCGGGTGTGCGGGTCAACACCGACGCCATCGACAACTCCGCGGGCGTCGACTGTTCCGACCACGAGGTCAACATCAAGATCCTGCTGGACCGGATCGTCGCGGCCGGTGACCTGACCATCAAGCAGCGCAACGAGCTCCTCGCCGAGATGACCGACGGCGTCGCCCGCCTCGTGCTGCGCGACAACTACGAGCAGAACGTGCTGCTCGGCAACGCGCGACGCCAGTCCCTGGGGATGCTCGGCGTGCACCAGCGCCTGATGCGCTCGCTCGAGGCGCGGGGCGCGCTGGACCGTTCGCTGGAGTTCCTGCCGGACGACTCGCACCTGGCGCGGCGGGCCGAGTCCGGCGCCGGGCTCACCTCGCCGGAGTTCTCCGTCCTGGTCGCGTACGTCAAGAACACGCTCGCCGACGAGCTGGTCGAGACCGGCCTGCCGGACGACCCGTGGCTGGCGCGGGTGCTGCGCTCGTACTTCCCGGCCGAGGTCGTGGAGCGGTACGGCGACCGGCTGACCGCCCACCCGCTGCGGCGTCGCATCATCACCACACGGCTCGTCAACGACATGGTCAACCGCGGGGGCATCACCTTCGTCCACCGTGCGCGCGACGAGACGGCGGCGTCGTCGGAGCAGGTCGCGCGGGCCTACATCGCCTGCCGGGAGATCTTCGGCCTGGACAGCTACGTGGCCACCATCGAGGCGCTGGACAACCAGCTCACGACCGACACGCAGGCCGTGCTGTACCTGACGTTCCGCCGCCTGCTCGACCGGTCGGTCCGGTGGTTCCTGCAGGCGCGGCCGGACCTGATCGACATCGGCGGCGAGATCGCCCGGTTCGGTCCGGTCGTGGCCGAGCTGGCGCCGAAGCTGGCCCACGTGTGCGTCGGCGCGGACCGCCAGACGCTCGTCACGCAGACCGACTCGCTGATGGCGGAGGGGGTCCCGGCCGAGCTGGCGGCGAGGACGGCGAGCCTGCTGACCCAGTTCATGCTGCTGGACATCACGGAGATCGCGTCGATGACCGCGGTGCCGTCCGAGGAGGTGGCGCACATCCACCTGGCGCTGTCGGACCGGTACGCGGTGGACGCGCTACTCGACCGCATCACCGGGCTCCCGCGGGCGGACCGGTGGCAGGCGATGGCGCGCGGGGCGCTGCGGTACGACCTGTACGGCGCGCTGCAGGCGCTCACGATGGCCGTGCTCACGGGGACGTCGCCCGGCCTTCCGGCCGCGCGTATCGGCGAGTGGGAGCGGCAGAACGCGGCGGCGGTCCAGCGTGCCCTCACGACGCTGTCGGAGGTGCGACGCCTGGAGCACGCCGACATCGCATCGGTGTCCGTGGCCCTGCGGACGCTGCGGAGCGTCGTGCGGACGGCGGCCATGCCCGGGCCGGTGCGAGCACCCGTGACGCCCGCGGCGCCGGTCGGATCGGCGACGTCGGCGGGCCCGGTGGCGCCGGTGGGCCCCGTGGTGCCGAGGGGGCCGAAGCACGCGACGCCGGCGGAGCCGTCCGCCGCCGAGGTCGGTACGGGATAGCGGACCCGCACGGGGCGGCCCCGTACGCTTGTGCGATGCCCACGATGAAGGATCTGGTGCGCAGGCACGCCGACCTGGCCATCGCGGACCTGGAGTGGCTGCACCTGCTCGTCGGCGACTGGCAGCTGTTCTCGGACCTGTCCTTCGCCGACCTGGTCCTGTGGGTGCCCAACGGCGAGCGCAGCGGGTGGGTGGCCGTCGCCCACTGCCGGCCGAGCACCGGCGCGACCGTCTACTACGACGACGTCGTCGGCACCTGGGTCGACCGTGGCCGCCGGCCGCAGCTGGACCGGGCCTTCGACCAGATGCGCATCTGCCGCGAGCGCGACCCCGAGTGGCACGAGGACGTTCCGGTCCGTGAGGAGACCGTGCCGATCGTCCGCGCGCACCGGGCGATCGCCGTCCTGTCGCGCCACACGAACCTGGCCGCCGCCCGGACGCCCAGCCGGCTGGAGCTGACGTACCTGCAGTGCGCGGACGACCTGGCGCGCATGATGTCCACCGGCGAGTTCCCCGTGAGCGACGCGCCGACCGGGCCGCGCCGTGGTGCCCCGCGTGTCGGCGACGGCCTGATACGGCTGGATCGCGAGGGCCGGATCGGCTACGCGAGCCCCAACGCGCTGTCCGCGCTGCACCGGTTCGGCTACGTCGGCGATCTCGTCACCCACACGCTGTCGGAGATCATCACGCCGCTGCTGGACCAGCCCGGGACGGTGGACGAGTCGCTGCCGCTGGTCCTGACCGGCCGCGCGCCGTGGCGCAGCGACATCGAGAGCCGCGGGGCGGCGCTGTCCCTGCGGGCGATCCCGTTGACCACCGGGGGAAAGCGGACGGCGTCGCTGATCCTGGTGCGCGACGTCTCGGAACTGCGACGGCGCGAGCGCGAGCTGATGACGAAGGACGCGACGATCCGCGAGGTCCACCATCGAGTGAAGAACAACCTCCAGACGGTGGCGGCGCTGCTGCGCCTCCAGGCTCGCCGGATACCGTCCGAGGAGGGCCGGATCGCGCTGCACGAGGCGATGCGCCGGGTGTCGACGATCGCGCTCGTGCACGAGACGCTGTCCGAAGGCCTGGGGGAGACCGTCGACTTCGACGACGTGGTCGGCCGCACGCTGTCCCTCGCCGTGGAGCTGGCGGCGCCGTCGGAGCCGGTGCACGTCCAGCGCGAGGGAAAGTTCGGCGAGATGCGCGCCGAGAACGCGACGCCGCTCGCGTTGGTCATCACCGAATTGGTGACGAACGCTGTGGAGCACGGGCTGGCGAACCGGTCGGGCACGGTGACGCTCGTCGCCGAGCGGGACGGCGAGTCCTTGAAGGCGATCGTGCAGGATGACGGAGACGGCCTGCCGACCGGCTTCGCCGCCGACTCAGCCGGCCTGGGATCTCAGATCGTCCAGGCCCTGGTCGGCGGGGACATGCGTGGCCGGATCACCTGGCAGCGGCGCGACGAGGGCGGCACCGAGGTGATCGTCGAGGTGACGCTGCACGCGCTCCCACCGGCGGGCGGGAACGTCGACCTGGCCCCGGTGCTCAGCACGTAGGCGGTGGCTGTCCCACACGGTCGATCATGCAATCCGCGCCGATCATGCAATCGGGGATTGCGCCGGGAGACGAACGTCGTCCCGGTACGTCCATGGATCGACGTACCGGGACGACGACGAATCCGACGACTAACCTGCCCGGCGAGCGCGAGCGTTGCGCCGCTTCAGTGCGCGCCTCTCGTCTTCCGAGAGGCCGCCCCACACACCTGCGTCCTGGCCCGTGTCGAGTGCCCAGCGAAGGCACGTCTCCACGACGTCGCAGCGGCGGCAAACGGCCTTGGCCTCCTCGATCTGAAGGATGGCCGGCCCCGTGTTGCCGATGGGGAAGAACAGCTCCGGGTCCTCGTCAAGGCAGGCTGCCTCATGGCGCCAGTCCATGGGATGGGTCCACTCCTCATGCCCCGCAGGGCGGTTGTCATTGTTGAGGCACGGCGTTCTCTCGTCACCGCGACCACTGCTTGTGGTGCCTCGCGTCACTGCGTGTCGCGGAGCTGGCACGTCGTGACGCTTGGCGGGGAGCGGCATCTTGCCGACCCCGCTCAATCCAACGGATAGCCTCACATCCTTGTGCCCGCTTTCACAAGGGTTTTCCGGGAATCACTTCCCCCTCGTGACAGTGGCCGTCGTCACGCGTCAAGACTGTAGTGGCTCGACCACGATGCGTATATACCCAGCAGGTCACTGCATGCCTGCCGGTGGACTCGTCGCCGTCGTATCGATCAACTCACTGCGAATCAGTCCCATGTGACCCCCGGTTCATGGCCTTCAGACAGCGCACTGTCAGTGAATTCCCACACTCCGCCGGATACCCCAATACTGGGCGTCGATGCGTGGTTGCATTCTTCGCATTCTTGATGTGAGCCAACACCCTCGGTAACAACGTGCCGGTCGCGGCAGCGTCCCATCGGGCCGCCCGAACGCCACGGAGGGCTGGTCACGCAGTGGCCGCGAAAGCAGCCCTCTCCCTGGAGCCGTTGCGGGCGGAGGGTACGGTTCCCGACGCGGCGCGCCAGCGGAGCCGACGTTAGTGGGTACGCCGCGCACCTGCACCGGGTTCACGAGCTTCGTCAGGAGGCTGATACAGGATGGCCGAGGAGGCCGACGGCGCGGCTCCCGATGAGGGGAAACCGGGCGGGTGGCGTCTGCGATGGCTGGTCGCAGCCGTCGTCGCCCTGGAGTCGCTGGCCCTCGCGGGCTTGGCCGTGGCCTTCGTCATCGACTCGATCGCCGGGCAGGCGGGCGACCTGGGCGCCGGGCTCGCGCTCGCCGGGGTCTTCCTCGTCGTCGGAGCCTGTCTCGGTGCCTGTGCCTATGGCGTGGGCAAGGGCTCGGGCTGGTCTCGCGGGCCGACCCTCACCTGGCAGCTACTTCAGGCCGGCGTCGCGATGCCAATATCTGCAAGTGAGCGCTGGTACGTCGGTATTCCCCTGCTCGCCGCCGCGGTGTTCACCGGTGCCCTGCTGGTGAGTGGCCGGGTCCTCGACCCGCCGGAACGCCCGGACTAGGGCCCTGTCCTGCGGATCTTCGGCCGACTGAGTCGGCGCCCCGGCCGCGCTCTCGCGGTCAGTCGGCGTCGCTGAGCCCGATCCGCAGCGTCGCGAGGCTCTTGGCGAGCAGGCGCGAGACGTGCATCTGCGAGATCCCGATCTCGGCCGCGATCTGCGACTGCGACAGCCCACGGCCGAAACGCAGGTCGATGATCCGCCGTTCCCGCACGGGCAACCTGGCCAGCAGGGGTCGCAGGGTCTCGCGCTGCTCGACGAGTTCCAGGCGGCTGTCCATGCACGGCTGCTGGAGCCGGTCGGCCTCGTCCGGCGTGGTGGGCAGCGGGACGGTGGTGTAGGCGGACGCCGTCTCGAGCGCCTCCAGGACGAGGTCGAGGTCGGCGTCGAGGTACGCGGAGATCTCCTGCGCGGTCGGTGAGCGGTCCAGCCGGTGAGTCAGCGTCTCGCGCGCCTCCGACACCCGCCGCCCGAGGTCCTGGACCCGGCGCGGCACGCGCATCGCCCAGCCACGGTCGCGGAAGTGCCGCCGGATCTCACCGAGGATCGTCGGGACGGCGAACGCGGTGAACGAACCCCGGCCCGGGTCGTAGCGGTCGACGGCGTGCAGCAGGCCGATCGTGCCGACCTGCACCAGGTCGTCGTACGGCTCCCCGCGGCCACGGAAACGCTGGGCGAGGTGATGGACCAGCGGCAGGTGCGCCTCGACGATCGTGCGTCGCAGCGCCGCGCGGCTCGGATCCTTCGGGTCCATCGACGCGAGAGTGACGAATCTGGGGTCTGCGCCGCTCTTGCTTTCGTGCCGTCGTTGCTGGGGGGGTCGAGCAAGGACCGCCACGGGGTGTTCCGCCGTCTCGTCGTGTGTCACTTCGCGCCTCGACCCCCGACATGGGTGAGCCTGATCCAGCTGCCAGCAGAACTCGAACCTGTCTCGACCGAACCGACCAGCGCATGGAGCACCGACCACGCGAAGCTCGACTCCGTCGGAAGGACTACGGCGGGTCCGGTGATGACGACGTCGAGGACTCCCTCTCCGATGGTGAAGGAAGTTCTCACGGACGCGCCAGAGTGTGCGCGCCCCGCGAGCAGGAGCGCGCACGCTTCGTCGACGGCGATGCGCAGATCCTCGATCTCATCGAGCGTGAGATCCAGGCGGGCCGCGAGACCGGCGGTGGCGGTTCGCACGACGGCCAGGTACGCGGGGTCGGCCGGCACGTCGAGTTCCACGACGTCAGTCGTCTTCACGTCTTGCCTGTGCCACGTCATCGCCACCGCCTGCCTCCCTATCCGTGGAGCGCCGCGAGAAGGATCGCGGTGCGCGGTGTGCTCGTTACGCAACGAGACCGTGGTCACCATCAGACGAGGATAGAACACGTTGCGTCGCTACTGTCGAGGTCTCACAGCACAACGAACCGGCGATTTCGATGAAGTCTTGTGGCTGGCTGTGGTTGGACCCGTCGCACCCCGGCGTTGAACTGGATGTTGTCACAGTGGGTCGCCATGGTGACGGAACGGAAGGGTTGCACAACGCTCGAGAGCACCTCTGGCAGAGGTGTTCCTGGGCGGAAGCGTGGGGCCAGTGGGGACCGCGCGGATGGGAGGGCGGAACTCGGGCGGAACTCGGGTGAGCACTCAGGCGGGCGTCCGGCCGAGCCGCGCGAGCGCGTTCCCGTCGAGCCGCCACATCGTCCACTCCGACTGCGGGACGGCGCCGAGCGAGCGGTAGAAATCCTGCGCCGGTGTGTTCCAGTTGAGCACCGACCACTCGAGCCGCCGGTATCCCCGTTCGACACACACGCGCCCGAGTGTCTCGAGCAGTGCCTGCCCGAGGCCGAGCCGGCGGTACGCGGGGCGGACGAACAGATCCTCCAGCCAGACGCCGTGCCGCCCGCGCCAGGTGGAGAAGGTGACGAACCACAGCGCCATGCCGACGACCTCGGGTCCGTTCGGGCCGTCGATCTCCGCCACGTGGCAGTGCGCCCGGGGGTTGGGGCCGAACAGTGCGGTGCGGAAGTCGTCCGCCGTGGCCTCCACGGCGTCCGGCTCGCGTTCGTACTCGGCGAGCTCCCGGACCAGGGCCTCGACCGTCGGCGCGTCGTTCGCGACCGCCTGCCGGACACGCCACGGCACGCCCCGCTCCGTGGCCGGCACGTCGGAGCCGGCGGAGGGCTGAAGGTCGGCACTCGTCGCGTCCATGACCCAACTTTCTCACCCGCCGGTCCCGGCCCGGCGCCCTCGCCCGGACGCCCGGGCTCCCCAGCCGGTCGCAGCCTGGGCGGCGTCGGTGACGAGGGGCCCGGCTGGTCGTGGATCGGGCCGTGGATCCGGCCGTGGATCCGCGACCTGAACCGCGCACGCACGGCCACCCGTCACCAGCCATCCCCGGCCCGCGGGACCGCGCGGCGCCGGTCCGAGGCGCAGGCCGAACACCTCGCCGTCCCCGGCTGCGACCGCACCGAGCAGCAGCCCCGACCGACCGCCACGCGCCAGCGAGAGGACGCCGTGGAAGGTGCGCAGTATCTCCCCGGCCGTGGCGCCCACGACGACAGGGCCGTCCCGAGCGGCGGCGGCGCCCACCTCCGCGAGCGGGGGCGGCAGCAGGGCCGCGTCGTCGACGACCACCACGGCGCCAGGCCTCCGGGCCACGTGGTCGGCGAGTTCGGCGGCCGCGCCAGGCACCGCGGGGTCGATCACGGTGGCGTCGTCCCGCGCGGACCACCTGCCGACGCAGGCGAGGGGGGACGTCGCCGACGCGACTAC
>NZ_CDWTMG010000114.1:0-14654 GCF_977945845.1 Frankia sp. CcMO1 | reverse complement strand
GACCGCGATCCGGCCGATCATGAACCAGGAGCCCGGAATGGCACCTTCCCCTGCCTGTGCGTGTTGTGCCTGCCCGATCCATGTCGCGGCGAGTCCGGACGGCGGCGCCGGCTCTGGAGCCTCCGGAGCTGGGAGTGATCTTCGTTGAAGGTGACATCTCGTGACCAATACAAACGGTTCTCCACCACCCAATGGCGCCGTTCGTAGTAGTTCAGATGAACCGGTCCGGCTAGGTCGGCGGGCAGGCTGGTGATCCCGAACACGATCTCCTTGTGTTCCATCACCCCGTCCAGGCCGCCGGTGTCGCGGCGCAGACGGAACGCTTGCGCCGCGCCGGGAAACAGGGCCTCGTCGGCGGCAGCGACGCGGATGGTGCGCCGTTCGACCCGCCCGTGCCCACGGTCGTCCTCACCAGCCGTGGTGTCGGCCCAGTCGGTGTCCGGACCGGCCAGCAACGCCGCGGCGGCGGCCCGCACGATCGGCTGGTTCCCCTCGATGATCAGGACGTAGTGGCCCTTCAGCTCCCCGGTGATCAGCCGGGCGGTGGCCTTGGCGGTGTGCAGAGCATCCAGAGTCCACACCATCCCGGCCGTGTTCTGATGGCGTTCTCGGTGGCGTTCAGGCTACGGAGCAGGTCTAGGAGGCCACTGAATAGCCCACTTGGAGATCAATTTGCAAGGCACTGACCTGCGCCTTCTCGGTTGATCAAGGTCAGATTTCGCGGTTGTTCAGTGCCGTCCTAGACGAGTTGCGCGGGCTGCTGCTCGACAAGACCATCACCGGTCCCGCCGTGGATGCGGTGTGGCGGCGCCTGGCCGAGCACGCCCGTGCCTGGGGGCCTCAGCGGGTCGTCGGTGCTGTCGGCGTCGCCGCCCCCGCCCTGACCCGGATGGCCACGACCCTGTCCGCCGGCCGGGCACACCGCGGTGAGGACATCGACGCCGAGGTGCTCGCCGGGTTCCTGCATACCCTGCGTCACGCCGACCCAAATGGGCCCCGGCTGTGGCTACGGCTGACGTGGGCGGCCTGGCGTGCCGGTCACGCTGCCGGCCGTGGTCACGACGTCGCTGCGCTGCCGGACGAGTTGCCCGGTGCGTCCACCACGCCGCAGGTCCCCTGGGGCCATCCCGACCTGCTCCTGGCCCGCGCCGTCACCGTTGGCGTCCTCACCGAGTACGAGGCCGCGCTGATCGGCGACACCCGCCTCGGCGACGTCCTGATCGACACCCTCGCCGCCGAGCACGGCGCGTCCGCGCCCGCCCTGCGGATGCGCCGCGCCCGCGCCGAACGCCGGCTGGTGACGGCCATCCGAGTTGGAGATATAGGCTGAAGTGTGCCGTCTCGCACAAGGGGTCGGTCGGGATGCTCCTGCGCGGCGGATCGGCCCTGGCTCGCGTGCGGGACTACGAAAGGCGACGTCGCCCGGATCCGCCGAACGGCGCTCCGCAGAGCTCCGCTAGGCCGCATTCGCTGGCCAGATGTAGAGCACTGTTCGAGGCGGGTGGGTCGTTTCGCCAGGGACGGGGTTCGCACTGATCGCCGCCCCGAATGTGCTCAAGGTGCCGAGCGGCTCCGGGGATTCGGTCGGAGAAGCTCGTTGACGTGCATGTTTGGTTGTGCGCGTGGGTTTTGGCGGTTTGGGAGCCCTACATTCGTTCCAGTCCGGCAAGGAACTCACGGCCCTGGACGAACACCAGGTCCGCCGCTGGACCTCCTGGCAACGCTGGACCGTCCTGGCCATGCTCGCCCACGCCGTGCTTTCCGTCCTGGCCGCCACCACCCCAGCACCCGACCCCACCACCGGACTGATCCCCTTGACCCGCAACGAAATCCGCCGGCTCCTCGCCGCCGCCACCGCACCCATCCACCAAGCCCGACACACCCTGCACTGGTCCACCTGGCGACGACAACACCAAGCCCGAGCCCGAGCCCGCACCAGCCACTACCGCCGCCGCGGCGACGATATCACCTGATCACACGAAGTGCCGCTGTCGTACTAAGAGCACATAGGCGACAATGGTCCTATTGGTAGCGATGGTGCTCACCCGCCGGAGGGGGCGCGGTGGAGCGGATCGATGAGGCGAGCCGCCGCACCCGCGCGGTCCGGTCGGCGGATAGCGATCGGATGGAGGGGCACTTGATGGTGGTCCGATCTGCTGCTGCACGCAGGAATCGCGCGTCGTTGGGCGGCAACACGGTGGTGTCCGCGCAGCTCGTTCCGGCCTCCGGCGTTCGACGTCGAGCGAGCGGGAGATCGAGGTGGTCACGGTGCTCGGAGAAGGTCTGCCGGACACCAAGATCGCCAAGCGTCCGTCGACCCAGGAGACCACAGTCCGCAGCCACGTCCACCACATCATCGCGAAGCTCGGCCTGCGGACCGGACCTGGGATCGTCATCGTGGCGCATGAATACAGCCAGGCCGCAGCCCGGATGCGCACTTTGCGCGCCGCCGGATGGAAACCACTGGCCGCAAGGGGTCAGACATCACCAGAGCAGAAGGGCGGCCTTTGAACGTGTCGGCCAGAGTGGTCGTCCTGGTGCTGGCGCACCGATCGCCCGAACGCCTCCTGCAGTTCGCGGCCGCCGAAGTCCGCCTCCGCGGCGGACCCCTGGTGGTGCTGACCCGGTTCTTCGGTCCCCTAAACGAGAACGACGACCGCGCGGACCTCAATGAGGCTGAGCTGCGGGAACTGGTGCACCGGCAGATTGAGAACGCTGCCCGCCAGGTCCTCACCAGGACGGACTGCGACCCACGTAGCGCCATCCACATCCTGAGCTTCGGCCTACGGGCAGCCCGGACAGCGGTGGCCGACCACACCTGGCAGGCGGATGTTCTGGTGGTGGCCGCGCCAGGGGATGGCCCGTTCCAGCGGTTCGCCTGGCGTTCCGAGGTCGGAAACGTCTTGCGCGCCAGCCGATGCCCGATCCTTATGGTTCCGCTCGCTCCGGGGCTGTCGCCAGCCGCCCACCGCTAACCACCCAGTGACACCCTTCTTCCTGACGGACCCACATCCTTCGGGCGCAAGGTGTCGAGCGGCGGCAGTTACTGATCTTGGGTCTGCGCCAGGCGGGTTGTCTCGTCGTAGGGCTGGTGGTGGTGTGGGCAGTCCCGGGGGATCCTGGCAGGCGGCGGTACCGAGGGTTTGGGGGCGGTCGTTCCGTGTTCGCGCTCGACCCGGAACTGCCTTGCACCAGGGCGGACCGATCTGGGATCATCATGCCAGTGCGCGTGGTGAGTCTCAATGCCTGGTGCGGCGGCATGCTCGAGCCATTGGCCGCCTGGCTTCCAAATTGCGGGGCCGACGTCTTATGTGTCCAGGAGGTCACCTGGACACCCGGCTACGACGGCTGGGTGACCTACACCGACAGTGACCGAAGCTCCCGCCAACGCGCCAGTCTGTTCACCGACTTGCGCCGCGCCCTACCGGAGCATCAGGCACACTTCTTCACCTACGACATCGGGCCCGTGCGCGGCGAGGACGGAGTGGTACGCCGCCAGCACTTCGGGATAGCCACCCTGGTCGCTTCCCACCTGCCGATCATCAGCGGAGAAACCTCTTTCGTGCACGGCACCTTCGCCCACCACGACGCATGGCCCGCCGAGGACCGTGGTCGAGCGGCGCACGCCCTCCGGGTCGTGGACGGCAAGGCGGGATGCGTCACGGTCGGGCATTTCCACGGTGTTCGTATGGCCGCCGGAAAGGTGGACACGCCCGGGCGCCGGCGACAGGCCGAGCGTGTGGCTGCCCTGCTCGGCCGGGTCCGCCGCCCGGGCGACGTCGTGGTGCTGGGCGGAGACTTCAACGTCCTGCCGGATTCCGAGACTTTCGAGATCCTGGGCCGCGCCGGACTCAGCGACCTCGTCGGCCGGACCGAGACCCGCACGTCGGTCTATCCGAAGCCTGGGCGGCACGCCGACTACCTCCTCGTCTCGGACCGGGCGGCCGTCGCGTCGTTCGAGGTGCTCGCCGCGCCCGAGGTTTCCGACCATCGCCCCCTCGTGCTCGATCTGCGTTCCTTGCCCCCGGCTGAGCACTGGTGTTCGGCCCAGGCACAGCCGATGGACACTGCGTCCGTCGTGGAGGTCGATGCCGCGGCCTTTGGCGGGGTCGGCACGGCGGTCGGTGAATCCTGGGCAGGTGTTGAGTGATGCATGGACTCATCACTGCGCCGACCAAGACCATAGGCTTTCTCGAGTTCTAGCCCGTGGGAAGCCGGGGGTCTCGGCTGAGGACGCCGTCCCGTTCCGGGCAGGGTTCGCGTCGGAAGGCCGCCATCGGCACCCGGCCGAGCCAGGTGCCGGCCAGCAGCGAGGTCACGACGGCGAGAAGCACCATGCAGGCGTAGAAGTCGGCGTTCACGATGTGCGCCCCGTAGGCCACCGTGGCCAGCACGATGCCGGGGCCACCGCGTGCGTTGAGCGCGACGGCGAGGTTGCGGGCGTCGGCGGGCGCGGACCCGGCCCAGAGGGCCCCGACATACACGCTCAGGCCCTTGACCGCGCAAGCGACGACGATGAATCCGACACAGAAGAGGACGTCGAAGTGGTGGCGCAGATTGAGGCTGAGACCGACCGAGGCGAAGTAGAGCGGGATGAAGAACGCGAACGCAAACCCGTTGATCACCCGGAGCGAGTGCGCCACCCCAGGATCGCGCTCGACCCCGACCGAGACGATGATCCCAGCCATCAGTGCGCCGAAAAAGGATTCGACGTCGAGAAACAGAGTGAGCACCGTGACGCCGAGAACGACGAGCAGGACCCGGGTGACCTGGTCTGTCTTCGGCTCCACCACCGGTTCGGGCGAGCCCGCGAGTGTCGGAGCGGCCGGTGAGGTCGACCGGGACCGCAGCACGTTCACCAGCAGTGCCAACAGGATGAGGGACAGGGTTGCTCCGACGTGGTAAACGATGTCTGGTGCGCTGCCAGGCGCCAGATTCAGCAGCTTCGGCAAGCCCAGCTCGGCCGTGCCGGAGCCGGAGCCGGAGACCAAGCCGACCGCGACCGTGATGACGACGTACAAGACGACGTCCTCGATGATCGCGACTGACAGCACCGTGCGCGAGAACGGCGTGCCCATGATGCCGAGGTCGTACATGATCCGGGAAATCACCGGGATGCTCGTGACCGCTACGGCGCAGGCGCTGACCAGCATGAATGCGTCACCTTGCCGGGCTGGGCCCCAGAAGGTTCGAAGCTGCACCACATGGAGCACGCCGAGGGCCAGCAGGAACGGCACGAACAACCCGACCCCCGCCGTGGTCAGCACCAACCGGTCCTGGCCCTGGCCGAACAACGTGCGAATGCCGGTGCCGGCGCTGAACATCAGCAGGAGCAAGCCCAGTTGGGAGATCGCCGACTGCACGGCCTGTGGGCCAGCGGCCCCGGTGAACAGCCAGGCGTGGACCCCGGGCCCGACGAGACCCAGTGCGGTGGGCCCGAGCAGGATGCCACCACAGATCTCCCCGATTGACCGTGGTTGGCGCAGGCGCTCGAAAGCTAGGCCGCCCAGGTGGGCTGCTAGCAACAGGGCGGCCAGGCCGGCCAGGGTCTGGGTGAAGGCCTCGTTGTTCATCGCGGGAGTCCGCTCAGACGTGGGCGGCAATGCCCAGCGCCCGCGCCGACCGTTGGTACTTGATGTCTCTGGTGACGGCGACCCCGAACCGCTGGCAGAGGGCGTCGGCCAGGGTCTCGATCAGTTGGGGCACCCGGGAGTCGCGGGCGACGTCCGGGGCGATCCGCGGATAGATCGCCAGCTCCACCTCGGCGAGCGGCACGCTGAGCCGCTCGGCCTCGTTCTTGCGTAGGTCGGCGACCTCGTAACGGTCGATGCTGCAACGCAGCGCGTCGCGCCCGTCCAGCCAGGCGAAGAACGTGTACCGCAGGTCGTCGAGCTGGATTGCCGGCCGCAGTTGGGCCGGGTCGATGTCATAGTACTCCCGCAGGTGAGTGCCGGGGTGGTCGATGTCGGTCCGCTTGAGCAGCGACGTGACGATCGAGACAGCCGCGGGGGAGGCCGACGCCTGCTGAATCGTCCGCTTCTCCTCACCGCCGAACACGTAACGGTGGTCCTTGCGCACGTTGTTGCCGTCCTCGGCCGCTTTGAAGGCGCAGAACGCGTGCGTGATCCGGTTACAGGAAGTGCGCAGCAGGGCGCCAGTCGGCAGGATCTGGTAGTTCGTGGTGTCGTAGTAGATCGCCGTGTTCAGCGGCGGACCCTGTCGGGCGTTCTCCTTCTCCACGATCCTGGCTCCCGTCACGCGATCTCCGATCGTCGCGATCATGTCGTCCAGCCAGCGGTAGTAGTCCTCGTTGGACACGGAGTCCATCTCTACTTTCACGCCCAACTGATTGAAGACGACGATCTCGCCCTGTCGGCTGTAAATGGCCTCGTCGGTCGGCGTGTGGAACAGGCGCATAGTGGGTGCACTCCTGGGAGACGGAACACGGGAATCTCAGCATGCTAATCAGGCTCACAACCACCGGGCAATCCGAGAAATGTCCACGACAATTGGTCGAACGTTGAACATGGCGTGGTCAATCGTGGAGCGACACTAAACAACTTTCCGGATTGACGATTTCCACCCGGGAGTCCGAAGCTGACCATGTTGCTGCAAATATTGTCCCCAAACCTGGAGGTCCCCCGCCGCCCTGTTCCTGTCCCTTGAAACGCTACGGAGAATTGCGGATGAACAACGCACCGCCAGCGCTTCCTTCCACCTTCGAGTCACTGCTTTTCGGCGGCCTGACCCTCGGCCGGCTGCAGCGTCTCCTGACCGAGCTGCCGCGTGGGGCGGATGCGCATGTCATCGACCGCAACCTGGCGCTCATCGCGGAGCTCGGCCGCCCGGAGCGGATGACTAGTCTGCTCGACACCGTTTTCGCCGATCCGGAGCAGCTGAGGATGATCGCGTCCCGTTCGTACCGGCACGTGAACCACTTCGACAAGATCGTGCTTGTCGACTCGGACGACCGGGCCGGATACCGGCTTACGCTGCATCTCTGGGATCCGCCGTACACCGATGAAGAAATCTTCGACGAACTCATTCATGATCATCGATTCAGCTTCTGGTCGACGATCCTGACGGGCAACCTGACGTCGGAGAATTTCGTCCTCTCGCGGTCAGGTCGCCCGTACCATCAGTACCGGTACTCCCCCGAGCGCGCAAAAGGCGCTACGGCGTCGAATTTCTACGAGTTCGTGGGAGACGCTGGTCTAGGCACCACCACGCCGTCCAAGGAGACCGCAGGCGGCTCGTACTACCTGGCCCACCACAGGACCCACCGGGTGATCCTGCCGGAGGTCGAGATGACCTGCACCCTCGTGCTGCGAGGCCCCCGGGAGCGGGATTTCTCGAACGTATTCAACACGTCGTACCCGACCCAGGACAGCCGGGCGACCAACGTCATGTTCACCCCGGCCCAGACCGAGGCCAAGCTGCGGAAACTGCACAACGAGATCACCCGGACCCGGCGAGGAGAAGCGAGGCGGCGGTGACCACGTTCGTCCCGACCGGCACGTTGTCCGACAACTGGTACACGATCGAGCGGTACTCGGTCGCCGAGGATGCCGACCCGCACGTCATGGCGCCGGAAGGGACTCCGAAGCATTCAGCTCGATGCGAGCGCCTGGTTTGCCGGCGCGGCGACCGAGTGGGCGTGTTGCCCTACTCGGCGGAACGAGACTCCGTCCTCCTGGTGCAGCTGTTTCGCCTGCCCGTGGCCCTGACCGGCTCGAGCGATGGCATGAGCATCGAGGTCCCGGGTGGCCTCTTGGACGGCGCCTCGGCAGTGGAGGCCGCGCGGCGCGAACTGCTGGAGGAGACCGGGTTCGAGGCATCGGACTACGAGTTTGTGCTGCGCTGCCACCTGAACCCGGTTCTGGTTGCCGAACAGACTTCGCTCTTTGTCACCGATCTTGACACCGCCGTCCGCCGCGACTGCGGCGGGGGCGTCGCGGCGGAGCACGAAGCCATCCGGGTACTGGAATATCTGATCGGTGAAGCGCTGGCAATGATCTCACGAGGCGAGATAGACGACGCCAAGACCATCATTTTGCTGAATTACCTCGCGCATTCCCGCAGCCTGGATCGTCAATCATCCGACCGCGCGATAAATGAGCGCCTTCCTGGCGACCCCTAGATCGATCCACCTGTTTCTGAGGTTCCCACTGGCCGTCCTGTCCCGGACCGTGATGTCATGGGGCCAGCACGTCGCCGAGTTCAAAAGGGGTTCCCTGATACCATGTCGCACGCGTACGCTGATTTCGCTACCGAGCGGTATGCCGTTGGCCTTCTGGTCACGAGCCTCATCGGCCGCCTGCCAGACGCAATGGCCCCGCTCGCCATCGTCCTGCAACTGCGCAACGCCGGCCTGGGCTACGGCGTGGTCGGCGTGTTGGCCGCGCTCTTCGTGGCGGCGACGGCGGTTGGAGGTCCGCTGATGGCCCGGGCGGTGGACCACCGCGGTCGGCAGGCGGGGTTGCTCGTGTTGTCGGCTGTGCTCTGCGCCACGGGACTGGTCGGCGTCGCCCTCCTGGAGGGTCGCGCACCGGTGGTGTCGGCCTTCGCGATCATCCTCGCGGGGGTGTTCTTCCCGCAGCTCGAGTCCTGCATTCGGAGTCTGTGGCCAAGCGTGCTGAGTTCGGACAGGGCGATCTCGGCCGCGTTCACCCTCGACGCCTCTCTGCAGCAGCTCATCTTCGTCACCGGGCCGCTGATGGTCGCCCTGGCGGTCGCCGTGGCGTCGGCGAAGGTCGCGCTCTTCGTCACCGCCGCGGCCACCCTCGGGGGAACGCTCGCGTTTGTGAGTTTCCCTCCGGTACGCGCCTGGCGCGGCGAGGTCCGCACACCGGACTGGGCCGGCCCGCTGCGGGCCGCTCTGATCCGCCGCCTGCTGGCGAGCATGGCCTGCGTCGGATTCGCGATCGGCGTCTTCAGCATCGCGTCGGTGGTCTACGCCGAGCGGCACGCCATGCCCGCTCTGGCCGGCTGGCTCCTCGGCGCGCATGCCGCCGGCGCCTTGGTGGGCGGTCTGGTGTACGGAACCCGCACGTGGTGGGCGCCGGCGCATCGCCAGCTGTCATTCATGCTCGGCGGCCTGCTGCTGTGCTACCTGCCTCTGCTCGCCGTGCCGGCCCAGCGCTGGCTGATGGTGGCCGCCATGGTCATCGCCGGCCTTTTCCTCTCCCCCATCCTTGCCTGCGGTTTCGGAATCCTCGCGCAGGAGGCACCGCCCGGCACGGCCACCGAGGGGTTCGCCTGGCTGGTCGCGATCGTCGGCGGCGGCACTGCGACGGGTGCCATGGCGGCCGGCTGGGTGGAGGGTGCGAGCCTGACTGTCGTGTTCGCGCTGCCCCCCCTTGCCGCGCTCGCGGGTGCGGTCGCCTCACTGCGCCGTCGGGTGCTGGTGCTGCAGTCGGCGGAGTGAGATGCGTATCCACCTCGTCCGGCACGCGCAGTCACAGTGGCAGGAATCGCCGGGGGACGACTGGGACAGCGACCTGACCGACCTCGGCCATCGGCAGGCCGATCGTCTGGGCGCCTGGCTGCAGACGCGACCACACCTGGATCGCACCTCACGGCTCGAGGTCGGCTCGCTGTGGTCCAGCCCGATGGTGCGGGCCCTCGGCACCGCGACCCCAGCGTCCAAGGCCCTGGACCTGCCGATCATCAAACACGAAAGTCTTCGCGAGGCCGACTTCCACGTCGCCTCCCGCCTGCCGGTCCGTGGCGGCCCGAGGGATGTACCGAGCCCGCCCCCGCCGTCCGAGCGCTACCTCGCCTTCCGGGAACAGGTGCGCACCGCTCTCGACGTGCTCGTGTCGGCCGGCGAGAGCGACGGCGCGCCACCACTCGCGGTCACCCACGGCGGGGTGATCAAAACCCTGCTGCGGCTAGTGACCGGGTCCGACGACGTCTGCGCGCGCGTCTACAACGCGGCCTTCGCCAGCGTTGAGTGGCGGCGTGGCCGTTGGCATCTGGTGCATGTGAACCTCTGGGACCACCTCCCGCCCGAGCTGCGCACGCTCTAACCGGGAGAGGGACTGTCCGACCTCCGGTTTGCGCCGTGAGGCGCTGTTGGTTCGAGTGGGTGAGAGACCTTAGCCTCGATCCGTGGATCGAATCGGGGCGCCGCTGGTCTCACTGTGACATCGTCATCCGCTCTTTGTGCCGCACCAGCGGTGCCCCAGCGGACACGACACGCCGCAACTCCCGCATCAGCGAAGATGACGGTCATGGTGAAGTACCCCGACTCGACGAAGGCATCACTGCAGCACCGACTCACCGACCGGGGCCCGCGAACGCTGGCCACAACTCGAACGCGTCGTCCTGCGCCACCGCGGCACCTTCAGCTACATCGACGGCGTACTGCACGACGGTACCGATTCCGCCCGGCGCGACCCGCGTCGCGTCCGTGGCCACCCACACCGCGATCGTCTCCGGGTTTCCGGCGAAGAAGCCTGACGTGATGAAGGCTTGGACGACGAACGTGTAGTGATCTGCCGGCCGGAGCGAGAGTGTGGGCTCCGTCGCGACGAGCAGAGGGCGCAGGTAGAGGCTGAGCGACGGGTCGTCCCGCAGCTCGGCCGCGTCGCGACGGGCCAACTCCTGCACGGCGGTGATGAAGACGTCGTCTGGTGGCTCCGGCATCACCAGCCGGGCGGCGGACCGGCGCATCCGCTCGGCATGGGCGTCCCCGCGGAAGACAGCGATCGCGCCGTCGGGCTGTCGGTGCGCCTTCAGACCCTCGAACACGATTTGCCCATAGTGCATGCCCACCGCCGCTGGGTCCAGCAAGATTGGGCGCCGGTGGCCTGACGCGACATCGCTCCAGCCTGCTTTCCGGCTCCAGGTGGCCCAGCTCATCGAGCTCGTGAAGGCGCGGCCGAAGGCGTAGCGGTCAGCCGCGCCAGGATCGCTGGTGGCGGCCGTGGTGACAGTGGGCGCCCGGAGAGCTGCGCTGGCCATCAGGCTCGTCACTGACGTGCCTCCCCTCGTGTGCCGGCTCCGGTCAGTATCGCCGTGGCGACTTCCCCGAGCACCGCGTCGAGTCGATCGTGCAGATAGAAGTGACCACCGTCGTGCAGCCGCAGGTCCATGCCCGCACCCGCGACCGGTTGCCACTCCCGCAGGTGCTCCGGCGGAGCAGTCGGGTCTTCCCGGCCACCGAGCACAGTCAGGGGCACGGGGAGAGGCTCCGGGTGGGTGTGCCGGTAGTTCTCGCAGAGCGCGAAGTCGGCACGCAATAGTGGCAAGGTCAGATCGGCCAAACCGGCATCGGCCAGCACTGCGGCTGGCGTGCCCTCCAGGGAGCTGACGTGCCGGATCAGGTCGGGCTCGGGCAGGTCGTGGACCAGGTGCTCACGCGGCAGGGTGGGACCCGGATATCCGGAGACAACCAGATGATGGACCGGCGCACTGAACGCCAGCAGTGCCCTGGTCAGCTCGTAACCGATGAGTGCACCCATGCTGTGTCCGAAGAACGCAGTCCGAAGTGGGCCGGCGGCCGCCGCCAGGACCGGCGCGAGCTCGGCCGCCAGTCCTCGAACTTCGACGGCCGGCGGCTCCCCGATTCGGCGCTCACGGCCCGAAAGGTGCACGGGGACGACATCCACCCGGGGGTCGATCCGTGCCGGCCAGTCCCGGTAGGCAGCGGCGCCCGCGCCGGCGTGCGGCAGGCAGAGCAAGCGGACCTCGGCCTGCGGAGCAGGCACCCGAGGGCGCAGCCAGGGGGACGGGACGGTCATCAGATTCTCCTAGATCCGTCGCCTGCTGGTGGCCCCCCACCCGCGGCGACGGTGCTGCGGGCACCTCGTGGGCGGCAATGGGCCGCTGGTCATCGGCATGGCGTACCAATAGCGGCGAGAGCAGTCCGACCACCCCGAAGAAGACGGCGAGCACTAGCCAGCCTGGGCTGCCGAGCCCCACCACAGTCGCCGTGATCAGCGCGGGCCCAACGAAGTTCCGAGCCACCGCGCCGAGCGCGAACACGCCTTGGTATTCGGCCAGCCGGTCACGCATCGCCAGGTCGTTCGCCAGTGTGAAGGCAGCGGACGCCTGGTAGATCTCGCCCAAGGTCTGGATGGCCACGCCGACAAGGAGGATGGCCGCTGCCGGCGCGGCCTCACCATCGGAGCTGAGGGGGGTATACGAGACAGGCGGTGAGCACCAGCAGGCCCGACCGCCGCATAGCGCTCGCCGCAGCCGGTAGTGTGATGGCGGTACGGGACAGGCGGACCTGGAGGGGCAGGTGCTGCAGTTCGGGACAGCTGACGGGGACCAGCTCGGGCTGTCCGTCCGTTTCTGTGGCCCGTCCTGTGGCTTGGTGTTCGAGCAGGACGGCAGCGACGAGGAAGGCGTAGGCGGTCAACGCGGCGGTGGACCAGCGATGCCAGGAGACCCAGGTGCGGACCTGCCCGTGGTCCAGGCCCGCGGTGCGCTTGCTGAGCTGGAAGTCCTGCTCGATATGCCACCGGGCGCACACCACCGCCACCAGGTCGGCCAGAGACGTCGAAGCCGTTGTCCAGCATCGGAAGAAGGAGATCTTGCGGGGTGTAACGATAACGGCGCATCAGCAGCACACTGTGCCCAGCCGGCCGCTCGGTTGGCGTTCGGCCCACCTGCGCGGTGGCGTCCTGGCCGGTCTGCTCGGTCGTCTGCTCGGTCGTAGGGACATCGTCGGCTTCGACGGCGAGCATGGGCCCAGTCGTAGTCCTTCGCGCCCTTGGTCGCGCTGCCGGTCCGCATCCGCGCCCACGCCGTCGCCGGGACCAGAGGGACCAGGTCGGTGCAGGAACGTCGTTTCCGGTCCGGTGTGGTGTGCTGCCGAGTGGCCGGGACCGCGACGACGTAGCCCAACCCCAGGGCGCGGCAGGTGGTGCGGAAGGCGACCGAGCCGTAGACCTCGTCCGCGGTGACGTACTCGGCGTGCACACCGGCGGCGAGCGCCGCTCGGATCAACTCCAGACCCAGGTCCGGTTTGGTTGCGAACTCCACGTCGTCGGGCACCCCGGCCAGGGTGCGGCGTTCGTCGTCGGCGGCCCACTCACGGCCCAGGTAGAGGCGTCGGCCGATCACGGCGTGCCCGGCCGGGGTGGCCAGCGACAGATGGACCGCGACCTGGCACAACCCCACCCCGCCCAGGGACCCGGAGTACTGCCGGGCCGCGCCGACGGCGTCGGTGGAGGACTTGGCGTCCCCGGTCTCGTCAACCGCCAGGATCGCCGGACCGCTCAAGCGGCCCCCGATCCAGCGGGCAAGGGCGGCCAACACCGCATCGGCGTCCCAGACCGCCCGGGACAACAAGTGCTGCAACCGGTACGGGCCCCGGTGGCCGACCGCCTCACCGATCGTCCAGCAGTTCGCCGACGGCAGTCCCATCACCAGACCGCTCACCAGATTCCAGAACGCCGTCCGGGCCTCGCGGCGGCCGAACAGGCCCGCCACACAGGCCTTGAGGTCCTCCAGCAGCGCCAAGTGATCGCCATGGGTTACCGTCGAGCAGACGGTCGTCGTGTCAGGGTGCTTCGTCACAGTTCATCGTGATCACGGCGACCGTCCCACAGCCGCACGACACGCCCACCACCCGCAACGATGCCCCCAACATCACGAACTACAACTGCCGTGACTGAGCGAAGGTGTGCACCAAGCCGTACACGGCGAAGGTCACGCTCAGTGCGACGTAGGCGCAGAGCAGGATCCGGCGGGGGCCGTATCGATCGCCCAGCCAGCCGATGGGGACGCTTGCCAGGAAGCCGCAGACGCCGGCGACGGACAGGCCCAGGCCGATCTTCGCGGCCGGGATCCCGACCACCTCAGCGAGGAAGAACGGTGTGGCGGTGAGGAACACGCCATAGCCTGTGGACTGGACGAAGGACAAGGCCGTGAACCGGCGCGCCTCGGAGTCGGCCGGGATCCATCCGAACAACCGGCGAGCCCGCGACCGGTGCGGTAGACGCTCGTCATCGGCCTCAGCCACGCCAACGCCCGCTCGTGGATAGCAGGATTGCCTCGGCACGGGTGCGCAGGTTGAGCTTGTTCAGGAGGTGGTGCACGTGGGTCCGTACGGTCGTCTCCCGGATCGATAGCTGTCGCGCGATGTGCGTGTTCGAGGCACCGCACCCGAGGAGATGGAACACTTCCAGCTCCCGCCGGCTCAGCCGGGACACGTCAACGCGAGGTTCGACGACGAGTTCGGGAACAGTCCGGCTGATCCAGTTGAACAGGGTGGACGCCAGCGTCCCCGACAGGTAGGGGTGCCCTTGCCGGACCGCGGTGAAGGCAGCCGAGAGCTCTGTTGCGGACGACCGCTTGTCCAGGAATCCCCGGGCTCCTGCTCTGATGCCACGTACCAGCGTGTCGGCGTCGGAGTGGTCGACCAGGAGCAGCGTCGGGCAATCGAGCCGGCTCGTGGCCGCTACCAGGTCCGCGAGACCGTCTCCGGACAGATCCCGCGCCCCGCTGGGGCCTATCACCAGTACCGTGGCGCCGTTACGCCGGATCTCCGCGGGGATGGCCGTCCGCTTCGCCACCACCTGCGCGACCCGTGCTCCGCCGCTCTCCACCGTGGCCCGGATGCCCGCACCCAACAACGGTTGGGGCTCGTGAACGACGACCCTGTGAGGCGTCGTCTGGGACGGATGAGCTGCAGGTAG
>NZ_CDWTMG010000113.1:0-14672 GCF_977945845.1 Frankia sp. CcMO1 | reverse complement strand
GTCCCCTGTGACCAGCAGTCGGCGGCGAATAGGCCGATATTTGCCGCGAGGCTCCGCGCCGGGCGGAGTCATGATCCACGTGTGACAATTCGGCAGAGAGTGCAGCGACCGGTCACGGTCCCCCGACCTGGGCGTCCAGCGCGGGCGTCCGGCGAGGATATCCGCGGCATTCGCACCTGGCGAGCGTCCGCGGGAAGGGTGCACTGTGGGTACACAATCCGCGGAGACGACGGGCGCACGAGCTGGTGAGACCCCCGAGCAACAGGCCGGCGCGCAGGATCGGGCCGATAGGGCGCCGGCGCCCGGCCAGTGCACTCTGAGTGAACTACTGGCAGTTCTCGACCTCGGCGGGGATGTTCCGCCGGTGCCGGCCCGATGCCTGCTCAGCACACACGGCGGCGTCCTCGGGGCGCAGCTGCTCGGCCAGCAGATCGTTCTCGCCGAGCGTATGACCCCCAGTAAGATCACGCACAGCCTGCAGACGGTGTTCATGCGCCCCGGCGACTGCCGCCAACCGGTCTGGATCGACGTCGAGCGGTTGGCCCACGGGCGGTCGATCGACTCCCTGGCCCTGACCTTCCGACAAGACTCGTTGCAGATCTGCCGGGCGGACGTGATGCTCCGCTCCCCAGAGCCGGACTTCCTGCGCCTGCGCTCCACCGAGTCCGACTTCCTCGGCCCGGAGCACGCCAGCCCCCTCGACCGTCCGATGATGCCCTGGGAGGTTCGGGTGCTTCCCCGGGCGGGCACCCATCAGCTGGACCAATGGCAGCGCATCCCCGGGGCGCCGGAGGACCGGTCCCTGTGGAGGGCGTTCATCGCGCACAGCTGCGAACTGCTGCCGCTGTCCGACCTGCTGGCCGTCACCGGCCTGACCCCCACCAGGCGCCTGGCAGTCGCCGTCCTCTCGCAGAATGTGACCTTCTACGACGACCTGGACGTCCGGGACTGGCACCTGTTCCGGGTGCGTACCCTGCACGCGGGCCACAGCCGGACGATCGGCCGTGTCGAGGTCTTCGGCCCGGACGGGGAGCTACGCGCGGGCAGTGAGCTCGTCGGGCTGCTGCGCAGATCCACGATCTGATGTCCGCGCGGCTGATGGAGATGGATCAGACCTCCGCGAGTGCCTGGTCCTCGTCGTCCGAGGCCCCGGACGCGGTCTTCTCCGCCGCGCCGAGGGCCGGCTCCGGCTCGGGCCGCCGGACACGGGGCAGCAGCAGCGCGGCCAGGATCCCGGCGGCGAGGACGCAGCCGCCGATGAACAGCCCGAGGGAGTAGCCGGAGGCCAGCGCGTCGAGCCGCGCGGCCCCGTGCCTGAGACGGCCGTCGGTATACCTGGTCGCGATCGTCGACACCGCGGCGAGGCCGATCGCCGCGCCGATCTGGCGGCTGATGTTGATCAAACCAGACGCGAGGCCCGCCAGGCACATCGGCACGCCCGCCGTGGCCGCGGCGACCATGACAGGGCCCACCCCCAACCCGATGATCAGGACCAGGCCGAACACGTGCACCCAGTACGAGCCGTCCCGGGTGATCGTCGACAGCCAGAGCAGACCTGCCGTTCCGCTCATGAGACCGAACACGATGATCGGACGCGGACCGAGCCGCCCGATCATCCGGGTGACGATCCGCGAGGCAACGATGACCATAAGTGGTATCGGGAGCATGGCCACCCCGGTGCGCAGCGGGCTGTAACCCTGAGCCTGCTGGAGGAAGAGGGTGAGGAAAAAGAGGATCGTGAACATCGCGGCGCCGAGGAAGGCGGCGACCGCGTTCGCTGCGGCGAGCCCGGGGTAGCGGAAGATGCTCAGCGGCACCAGCGGGGCGGGGGTCGTGACCTCGACGACCACGAACGCGGCAAGGAGCACTACCGCCCCGGCCAGCATCCCGAGCGTGACCGGGGACGTCCAGGAGGAACTCTCGGTGCGGACGATGCCGTAGACCGACAGCACCAGGCCCCCGGTGACGGTCACCGTGCCGGGAATATCAAGATCACGCAGCCGGCTCAACTGGCCCCGCGACTCGACAAGCACGAGCCGGGCGGCCACGAGGAGCGCCACCCCGATCGGCACATTGACGAACAGCACCCACCGCCAGTTCGCGACCTCGGTCAGCGCACCGCCGACGATCGCGCCGAGCGCCCCGCCGCTGGCCGCGGTGGCGCCCCACGCGCCCAACGCCCGGGTCCGCTCCTGCCCCTCGGCGAAGGAGGTCATCAACAGGGTCAGCGTCGCCGGGGCGAGCACGGCCCCGCCCAGCCCCTGCACGGCCCGGGCGACGATGAGCTGCGCCTCGGTCCGCGCAAAACCACCGCCGAGGCTCGCCAGGGTGAACAGCGCCAGCCCGGCCACGAACACCCGGCGGCGACCGAACAGGTCTGCCGCCCGGCCGCCGAAGAGCAGCAGACCCGCGAACGCGATCGTGTAGGCGTTGACCACCCACTGCAAGCCGCTCGCCGTCATCCCGAGATCGGTCTGCATCGACGGCAGCGCGACGTTCACGATCGAAATGTCCAGAACGACCATGAACTGGGCCAGGCAGCAGACGGCCAGCACGGCCCAGCCCGGAATCCCCCGGCCCGGCGGTGCGCCACCTCCCGGCGAGGCACCCGCCCCGGTACCGGCGGTCCTGCCGACCACGGCACCACCCTCGTCCGAACCGCCCTCATCCGAACCTGTCATCACCCGATACCTCCAACCCCAGCCTTCATACAACTCCAGCCTTCGTACACCGTACGAGCAGTGAGCCAACCCTACGCCGTACGATGTACCAACGCCAAAACGGCAGCCTGTGCGTCCTGCCAGGAGGCGTCCTGCCAGGAGGTGAGTGGCGATGGCGGCGCCGCCGAGTGCGGCCCCGGGGCGATCCCAGGGGAAGCCGATGGGACGGGTGTCCACCCCACCGGGATGCCGGACGCCGCTGAGCGGTGAACGGCTGGCCCTGGCCGCGATGGAGATCGCCGACGCGGAGGGGCTCACGGCGGTGTCGATGCGGCGGATCGCCGCACATCTGGGCGTCGGGACGATGACGCTCTACCACCACGTCCGGGACAAGGACGAACTGACCGGCCTGATGTGGGACGCGTTCCTGGCTGGGCATCTGCTGGACGAGGTTCCCGAGGACTGGCGGGACGGCCTCACCCAGATCGCCCGGCGCGCGAGGCGGTCCTTCCAGGAACGTCCCTGGGCCCTTCGGATCGGCATCCGCCGGGGTTTCGGTCCCAACAAGCTGCGGCACATCGAGCAGTGCATGACCGTCGCCTCGAAGATCACCGATGATCCGCAGGACCAGCTGCGCATCATCCACTCGCTTAATGATCTGGTGGTCGGCTGCACGCTGCGCGAACTCGGCGACCGGGAGGATTTCGACCGCCGACGGCCTCCGGCGGCCGACTCCCAGGATCGCCCCGGTGTCCCGATGGCGGGACCGGTTTTCTCCGTCCAGGTCCTTGACGCCCAGGTCCTCAACCGCGCGCAGACCACCGAGGACGCGCAGACCGCCGAGAAGGAGTACCCACGGCTGCGCGCCCTCGCCGCCCTCGGCTGCGGATACACGGTGCCGCGCTTCGAGCAGGCGCTGAAATGGCTTCTCGACGGAATCGCCGTCGCGTACGCGCCGGAGCCCCCGGCCAACCGATGATCGGTTGGCCGATCATCGGTTGGCCGGGAAATAGCCGACCAATGTTCCGCCGACGATAATCACTGTGCTCGCGCCCGGTGCCCGCCGGCGTCCGGCGGATGCCGAATTCGCTGCGGATACGAAGAAGTGCGAAGAAGGATGCGTAGCGGCCTTCACGGACACGACTGGAGTAGCTACCGTCGGAGCGAATAAACGTCGCTGACCGTCCACGAGCCGCATTCGGGGCATCATCACCATGACCGCTCGGCTACCTCGTCACGTCGCGCCGCTCGCCGTGGGCGAGCCCACCTCACTCGGGCCCTACCAGCTGCTCGGTCGGCTGGACGCCGGCATCACCGGCATCGTCTATCTGAGCCGTGCTGTCGGAGGCGCGCAGGTCGCGATCCGCGCGCTGCACCCGGGCGACGCCCTGCGCGCGGACATGCGGGCCCGGTTCGCGGCGGCGATCAACCGCGCTCGCGTGCTGGCCGGGGCACACACCTGCGGGGTGCTCGACGCCGCGCCCGACGCCGAGCGGCCATACGTGGGCACGGAGTTCGTCGGGGGCCCGACCCTGGCCCGCGAGCTCACCGAACGCGGACCGCTGTCCTCGGACGAGATCGACCGCCTCGCCCGGACCCTGTTGGAGACCATCGATGCGGCGCACCGCACGGTCGGCGCACTCGACGACCTGACAGCAACGGATATCGTGCTCTCCGTTACCGGGCCGCGGCTGGTCGACCTGGGTGTCGCGGCGGCCCTGCGACCACTGCTGCTGTCCCCCGCGGCCGGCTCGGCCGGAGGGACGCCGCACGTCGTCGCCGGGCGCTCCGGCCACCTGCGGCCTCCCCCCAACAGCCCCGGCTACGTGCCCGGCTATGGCTACGGCCCCGCGGCGAGTGGCTGGGAGGGCCCCGCCGCCGACATCGTCGCGTGGGCCGGGATCGTCGATCTGGCCGCGACGGGAAAGCCCAGCGGGTCCGTCGAACCCGCGGCCCGGGCCGGGCGACGCCGCGCCGACCGGTCGGAGCACACGGCTCCCATCGGCCAGGGGGTGCGGCGGGCGCTCGCCCGTGTGCGACAGGCCGACGGGGCCTCTCTGCCCGACACCGCCGAGCTGCTGGCGCTGCTCTCCAGATCGAAGCCGCAGTCGACCCGAGCGGCGTGGGGCCGTGGCCGACAGGCCGCCACGGCTCACGGCGGGCGGGCGGGCGCCGCGACGACAGGCGCGGATCCGCGGCCTGAGCCTACCGATCCTCGACCACTGACCCGGACGGCTCCCCTCGGAAGGGCTCCCCTCAGGACGGCCACGGGCGGGCGGCACAGCACCGGTCGGCGGGCACCGAGCCCCACCCGGAGTGTCCCGGACCCGATGGCCGCCCGGGCGCTGCCACCGCTCCCGACACTGCCGCCACTCCCGATACTGCCACCGCCGGAGCTCCCGCCCCCGGACCGCCGTCCGGCCTCCGCTCGTCCGGAGTCCGGACGAGCGGAGGCCGGACGAGCGGCATCGGTGGGATCCACATCAGCGAGGCGGGCAGCCGAGCCACGGGTAGAACGCCTGCCGGTGGACCCGCTCGTTCGCGCTCGCCGGTCCCGGATGCGCCCGGTCGCCGCATTCGCGGTGGCTGCGGTGGCAGCGGTGGCGGCCGCAGCCACCGCCGCGGGGCTCAACTCCTCGCCCGACGACGTGACCACGGGTGCGCGTGCTCCGTTGCACGAGTCACAGCCGGACGACGGCGGCACCGTGGACACTCCGAGCAGCGGCCGGTCCGGATCCCGCGAGGGCCGCCCGGCCGTGCGGGCACCGGCCGCCCCCCGGCCCGCCGCGTCAGGCAACCCCGCCGTGGACGAACCCGCCGTGGACGAACCCGGCTCAGGTGGGCCCAGCACCCTCGGCGGCGGATCCGTCCTCGGCCCGACCAAAGAGGAACAGCAGAACGACCTGGCGGCGGAGGACTTCGCCCTGAACACCCTGCGCCTCGCGGCGGGTGGCAGGTCCGCGCCGCCGGGGCGTTCCTCTGGCGGCCCGGTGCCGGCGGCCTCCCCGCCGGCGCACCAGGCGCCGCCCGTTCTCGCCGCCGCCCCGCCGGTGCCGACCAAGCCGTCCGCAGCGGCGGAAGGAGTGGCTGCCGGGCCGATCGAGGCCAGGACCCCGGCCACCGGCACCCCGGCCGCCGGTGGCCGGACCACCCGCGCGGCAACAACCGCCAGCGGAGCTTCCGTGACGTCCACGGCGACCAAGCCCCCGACCCGGCCGGCCGCCACCCGGCCACCGGCCACGACGGCTCCGGCTCCGGCTCCGGCCAGGAGGAGTCTCGCCCCGGTGCAGGTGGACGTCGTGACGTTGGCCCCGCGGTAGTCCCCAGCCCCGCGGCGGCCTCTGACGGTTACCGCTGTCGTTCGCCCGAACCGGCGACGGAGGTCACCCCCGCCCGCACGGCACCGTCGGGCCAGATGATCTGGAGGGGTTTGCGTCGCCAGCGCGCGTAGGAGACGACGTCCGCCGTACCCCCGAAGCCACACGCCGGCAGACCGTCCCACACCGCGAGGACCTGGTCGGATGCGTCGACCAGAAGGCGGCTCGCCGACATCAGGCTGGGCAGATCGGGCTTCGCCCGGTCCTGGCTGCGTATCTCGGTGGCGCGGCCGAGCAGCCGATCGTAGTCGCGCCGATGCGCAGCGGGTTGAAAGTCCCGGTAACCGGCCGCGGGTATCATGACGATGAGCCGGCCCCCAAGTTCGAGGACCACGTCGGCGAAGATAGTGTCCGCTCCCTCGGCCAGGCAGCTGATCCCGGTCAACCCGGCCGCGGCGAGAGGCGCTAGCACCCGGCGCATCTCGCCGGCCGTGTATTCGGCCTGTCCGTCGGAAAGCCCCCGGTGGCCCGTCACCCCGATGACGACCATGCCGTTGTCACCCCGTCCGGCGGTGACGACGGAAACAGCGGTAACCATCGCGCGATGCAGCGCCCGATGCGGACCGCGACGGCCAGGGTCGGCGTCGAGAGAACACCGGGCGAATGTACCCAAGGGATCCGGGGCCAGGGTGGTTCGTCACCGGATCGGGCCTGTCACGGGGCTGTGGCGCGGGTCGCCTGACTCCTTCATCCGGCCGCATTCCGACCCGCGGGCGTGCGGGCATGCGGGCGTGCGGGCGCTAGAACCTGAAGTCGAGATGAGGTCAACCGTGCGAATGCGAGGATGCGCGCCTACGGTCAGCGGCTGGCCGACTCGTACCAGGCCGGACGGGTGTTGGTGAGCCAGCCGGGGACCAGTCGGCGCAGGTCGGCGGGCCTTAGTTCCAGGTCGAGCAGGCTCCCAAGGGACACCGAGACGATATCGAGATCATTCAGCCTGCTCCCGAAGTCGGCGCCCCACGATCGGTCAGCGGCGAAGACGACGTCGAGCACCCCCATCCGCTCACCGCGTTCGATCGAGATGTTCTGGATACCGCCCACGAACGTCAGGTAGTCCAGTTCGATCCCGGCCTGCTCGTTCAGCAGCCGGCGCAGCGCCGTCTGCACGGTCTCTCCCGGCTCGACCCAGCCTCCTGGCAAGTGGAACGACTTCTGGCCACGCTCGTTGGCGAGCAGCACCCGATCACCCGTCACGAGCAGCGCGCGCGTTGATCCGCACGGGGCCGGCGACCAGGTCGCCGTAGGACGTGGTGGCGGTGACGGTCGGTTTGGAAGCGGGCGGTGTCACGGGTGCTCCAGGAGTGGCGAGTCGGGCAGGAATGGCGAGTCGGGCCGAGAGGGGCAACCTCTGCATCGTGCCCCGCCGGACCAGATCGTGATGCGCCAACCGGTCATCCAGCCGGCATCGGGTCGGTCGAGGACACGGTCCCGTCAATCCGACCACCTCGCCACCCGACCCGCATGAGCGGATATTTTTATGTAATTTCACCGTAATTTCGGATCATACGTCGCGGCTCTCCCGAAGATGCGGGTACGATCACCCCATGCCGAGATTCCGGATCAGCGAGGCCGCCGCGCTGCTCGGTGTCAGTGACGACACCATCCGCCGGTGGGCGGACAGCGGCCGACTGCCAACCGTCCTAGACGACGCCGGCCGCCGGGCGATCGAAGGCGGCACCCTGGCCGGATTCGCCAAGGATCTGGCGACCGAGCAGACCGCCGCCCAGACGCCGGTCGTCGCCGAATCCGCGCGTAACCGCTTCCCCGGCATTATCACCCGCGTGGTGCGCGACGCGGTGATGGCCCAGGTCGAGATCCAGGCCGGCCCGCATCGCCTGGTCTCGCTCATGAGCCGGGAGGCCGCCGACGAACTCGGGCTGGAAGCCGGCGTCCTCGCGGTCGGCGCGGTGAAGTCGACCAACGTCGTCATCGAGCTACCCGAGCGTCGTTGATCCCGATCAGCGAGAAGGGCCTGCCCGCCGTGTCGGTCCGCGGCGGTTCGCTTCTTCGAAGGGGTCAGCCGGAGCAACGGCCCGTCGGCCCGCACGGCCGGTTCAGCTCGCACGGCCGGTTCAGCCTGCGCGATCGGGCACCCCGGCCGGGTGACCCGCGGACCGGCGGACGTCCGCGCCGCGCGGTTCGCCGGGAAACGCGCCGCCGGATGTCCTGGGCGCTGCTGGTGCCGGCCGGGATCGCTGGCCTGTTCCTGCTCCTGCCGCTCGTCGGCCTGCTCGTCCGCGCCCCCTGGTCCGCCCTGCCCGATCTGCTCACCGAGACCGCGGTCCGGCAGGCCCTCCTCCTATCAGTGGAGACGGCCACCGCCACAACCGCGCTGTCGCTGCTGTTCGGTGTCCCCCTGGCCTGGCTGCTGGCCCGCACCCGTTTTCCCGGCCGGTCCCTGTTGCGCGCCCTGGTCACCCTCCCGCTCGTGCTGCCGCCAGTGGTCGGCGGCGTGGCCCTGCTTCTGGTGCTGGGTCGGCGCGGCGTCGTCGGCCAGTACCTCGATGGCTGGTTCGGCATCACCATCCCGTTCACCAGCGTCGGCGTGGTGATCGCGCAGATCTTCGTGGCCATGCCGTTCCTCGTCGTGTCCGTCGAGGGCGCGCTGAACAGCGCCGATCGGCGGTTCGAGGACGCCGCCGCCACCCTCGGTGCCGGGCCGTGGATGACGTTTCGCCGAGTCACCATGCCGATGACGGCGCCGACGGTGGCCGCCGGCGCGGCGCTGTGCTGGGCTCGCGCCCTCGGCGAGTTCGGGGCCACGATCACGTTCGCCGGCAACTTCCCCGGGACCACCCGGACCACGCCGCTCGCGGTCTACCTGGCGCTGGAGACGGACTCGGACACAGCCATCGCGCTGTCACTCGTACTGCTCGCGGTCTGCGTCGGAGTTCTGGTGGCACTGCGGGGCCGCTGGTTCCCCGGCGCCCGGCGGATTTTACGCAACCGGGGAACGCGTGACGCCGCCCCGAAGGCGCTCGAGCGGGGCATCCCGTGAACGCGGGGCATCCCGTGAACACCGTCCCCGGAGATTCGGCGGGGGCGGCGCCCCCCGCCCCCGCCCCCGGCCTGGATCCGGCGTCAGCCGGGCTCAGCGCGCTGATGACAGTGCGACAGGGCCAGTTCGTGCTCGACGTCAAGGTCAGCGTGGCACGGGGGGAGACGGTCGCCGTCCTCGGCCGCAGCGGGGCGGGCAAGAGCACGCTGCTGCGGGCCCTGGCCGGCCTCCTCCCGCTCGACGAGGGCCGGATCACCCTCGGCGGCGAGGTTCTCGACGACCCGGCCGAGCACCGTTTCGTCCCGTCCGAACAGCGGCCGGTCGGCATGGTCTTCCAGGACTACCTGCTGTTCCCACACCTGCGGGCCCGCGACAACATCGCCTTCGGCCTGCGGGCCCGCCTCGGCCAGGGCCGGCGGCACGCCCGGGCGTCCGCGGACACCTGGCTGGAACGGTTCGGGATCGGCCATCTCGGCGACCGGCGACCGGATGCCCTGTCCGGCGGCCAGGGGCAACGGGTGGCGCTCGCGCGGGCGCTGGCGCCGGGGCCCGGACTGCTGCTGCTCGACGAACCGCTCGCCGCGCTCGACACCGCGACCCGCCGCGAGGTCAGGTCCTTCCTGCACAATGTGCTACCGACACTGGCGGCTCCGGTGCTCATCGTCACGCACGATCCCACGGACGCCGAGGTTCTCGCCGACCGCACCCTCGCCCTCGATGCGGGGCGGGTCGTCGACCAGGACTGATCCGGGCTGCTCAGCCGGCCCCGCTGCGTGCCTCCTCGCCGCGGTGACGGATCTCGGCATCCGGACCCGGGTAGACGAAGCTGACGTGCCCCGTGTCGGACCAGCGGACCGCAAACGGCGGATCCCCCGCCGCCGAGCGCACCTCGAAGACCTCGCCGAGTCGGTCCGGCTGCCGGGTGGTGTGACGGTGGACCACCAGAGTGTCGCCCGGGTGGGCACGCATCGCCCGGCGTCGCGCGGAAGTCAGGTCAGTACCCGGTCAGGCGCGACCGGGATGGCCGGCCAACGCCAGGTGATCGACGAACCAGTCACGCGCAAGCGCGGCCGCCTGCTCCAGGGCACCCGGCTCGGCGAACAGGTGCGTGGCGCCCGGGACGATCGCCAGCCGGTTCTCGCAGCCCAGCAGTCGGGCCTGGGCCTGCCGGTTCAGCTCGAGGACCAGATCGTCCCGCGCACCGACGATGAGCAACGTCGGGACGCGTACCGCGGTCAGCTGCGCCGCGGCCAAGTCCGGTCGGCCGCCCCGCGACACGACGGCCGCGACGGGGAACCCCCCTTCCGCGGCGGCCCGCAGCGCCGCGGCGGCACCGGTGCTGGCGCCGAAGTAACCAATGGGGAGGGCAGCCGTCGCCGGTTGGCCGCGCAGCCAACCGGTCACGTCGATCAGCCGCCGGGCAAGCAGCCCGATGTCGAACACGTTCGCCCGGTCACGCTCCTCGTCCGGGGTGAGCAGGTCGAACAGCAGGGTCGCGAGCCCCGCGGCATTGAGGTCGCGGGCCACGAACTGGTTACGTGGGCTGTGCCGGCTGCTGCCGCTGCCGTGAGCGAAGACGACCACTCCCCGGGACTGGTCGGGCACGGTGAGCCGACCGGCGAGCCGAACTCGACCGACGGGGATGTCGACCTCGACATCGCCGCCGGACGGGTCGGCTACCGCGCCGCCGACCGGCATCGTCAGCGCGGCCCGGCGCAGCAGGTCGACGACCTCCTCGTCCGGTGTCTGGGAGAAGTCCGCGTAGAACTCGCCGATACCGAAGAAGGCGTCGGGCGTCTGGACGCAGACCACCTCGTCTGCCTGCCGGCGCAGCCAGCCGATCCGGTCACGGGGGGCAACGGGGGTCGCCAGCACCACGTGGGTGGCTCCCTGGGCCCGCACGACCTGGCACGCGGCAGAGGCCGTCGAGCCGGTCGCGATCCCGTCGTCCACCACGACCACCGTCCGCCCGGCGAGCGGGATCCTCGGCCGGCCGTTCCGGAACCGCCGGGCCCGACGATCAAGCTCCACCAACTCGCGCGCCTGAACCGCGGCGAACTCGTCCAGCCCCACGTTAGCCAGCCGCCGGGCCTCCTCGTTGACGACCCGCACCCCACCCTCGGCGATGGCACCCATCGCGAGCTCAGGCTGGAAGGGGACACCGAGCTTGCGGACGAGGATGACATCCAGCGGGGCCTCCAGCGCCCGCGCCACCTCGAACGCGACAGGAATGCCCCCGCGGGGCAGCCCGACGACAACGACGTCACGGCCGCGTAGATGCGCCAGCCGCTGCCCGAGCTGCCGGCCGGCCTCCTCCCGACTATCGAAGATCACGACAACCTCCTCGTGCCGGCCGGGCGGGCTCCTCGTGCTCGCCGTCCGGACCGGACATCGTCCTGTGGTCGTCGTTCCCCGATTAGTCGCCAGGATACCGACCCACACCGTCCCGGGGCACCTGCCCCGATCCGAGCGATACACGGTCCGCGGCGTGCGGTGCAAAGATCGTCGAGACGCTCCGGACAGTCGGAATCACCGTGTCCGCATGGTCCTGAACCGATCTCCGGCGGCCACTTGCGCTCCGACGCCCGGCCGGGATGCCGTGCATAATAAAGGTGTGACGCTCCGTTGGCAGCCCGGCTCCGCCCCTCACTGGGCGTGGCGAGAGGTCTGTTGTCCAGGGCGCTGTCGGTGTTGTCCCAGCCCTCGCGTCCACTGAGGCTCGCCGCACGCGCGACGAGCGCACCGGTCCTGTAACTCAGGGACCGTTCTGGGCGCGAGGGGCCTCGGGGCTCGGTGCCAGACCTGAACGAGTGATCTTTTTGCTCCCGGGGTGAAGCAGCTGTCGATCATCCGTATTCCCGGACTCCCGTCCTGCCCCTGGCCGGGTCGTTCGCCGGAGTGCTCCGTGCGCGCTCCCGGATGACCGGCTGAGCTGTGCGCTCCGCCGGATGAGCTAGGTCGCGCCGTCTCCGTCTTCTCCCGTCGCGTGCCAGCCCGCTACCCGCCCCGGTCACCTGTGGCCGTGCCGCCAGGGTCAGCCGGGCTGGTCCGGGCCTTGGCGGCTGGTCCGGTCCCGACCGGCCGATCCCCCGCTGGGACTTCCCAGACCCGCGCAACTACTACGCAATCATCACGCAATCACTGTGTAGCTATCGAGAACTATCAGGAAGGCAGCGTTCGCTGTGACCTTCGAGTCGTGGATGGCCCGGTTGCGGAGCGAGGGATACCTCGTCTGCCCGGGGAGCTCCCCGGTACCCGTCGAGGTACGAGGTGTTCGTCCCGACGGGGTCGGTCTGCTGTTCCGTTGCCGGGGAACGGCGATCCGGCTCGCCCTGTACCGGCCCGGACGGGCGGTATGGCAGATAGCCGTCCGGGACAAGGCGTGGTGCCCGGAGGAGTCCCTGCAACTGTGGACGCACCACCCGCTCGACACGGCGGATGTTCCGACCGACGCTCGGCTGGCCTTCCCTCGGGGCACCGAGCCGGACCAGGAGCTTGTCATCGACGGCACTCGCGTGTGGGGATGGTGCGGCCATGAGGCGGGGCTGCTCCGGCCAGCCGCCGCAGCCCCCTGTTCGACCGGTTGATGGCCACCGTCACGCGGTCCGGCCTCGCCCTGTCAGAGCGCATCCAGCCAGATCTCGCCCGGGAGGTCGCCGTGCCGGCCGCCCGGTCGAGGGCTCGGGGCAAGGAGGGCATCAGCATCAGCTGACGGCCGGCCGGAGGCGGCGATCCACCCGAACCGGGGTGGTCGTCACATGGGCTACGCGTTCCTGTAAGCTTCAGATGCTTCCAGGGGGTGTAGCTCAGCCTGGTAGAGCGCCTCCCTCGCACGGAGGAGGCCAGGGGTTCGAGTCCCCTCACCTCCACCCGAGTACTGATGTTCGAACCCCCGCCAGTGAGCTGGCGGGGGTTCGCTGTCTCACCGGGCAGCGGGCCATATGGCCGCTCGATTGCGTGCCAGCGGGTGTGATCAGTGATCTCAACGGAACGGCCTTCATCGGGCGGCATGCTGTCGGGTAGGACCTCCGCATCCTCGGGTTCGGAATCTTGACCGATGGTCTTGTCCTGCTGGTTCGGGGCCAGCAGGTGAGCGAACGGTTCAGTCAGGTCGGCGCCGTGAACTTGGTTGCGTACCACCCAGAAGCGGGCGAATACGGCCTGGTTCAGCGCCCGCCGCACCTCCGGCGGCGCGGCAAGGTACAGCTCATGCGCGTTGGCGCACAGCAACAGAACCTCCTCCACGACCGCCAGCACGGTGCTGGCCTCGGTCGAGCAGCGTTCTATGATCGCTCGGGCGCCGGCCAGTTCCCGCTGGATACGTTCCTGTTCGGTCTTGAGTAGATCCACGGGGATGGCGTCGGCGTAGTGCGCCTGGAGCAGCTTGAGCTGTTCACGTTCAAGATCGGCAATGCGCTTCTCCTGCTGCGCGAGCTCGCGGTGGCTGTCGGCTTGGTGTCGCTCCAGCTCGGTCATGACCTGGTTCCGGATAGCTGTGATTTTGGTCTCGGACAGCTGGATTCGCCGCCACCAGTCGGCGACCGAGGTCTCAAGGTCATCGATCAGGACGGCGGGCTGGTCGCAGGGCTGCCGCCGCTTGGCGCGGCCGATGCAGAAGAAGTACGGGTAGACCGTGCCCCACCGGTTAGTGGCGTTGGTGATCCCGAACCGGCTTCGGCAGGTACCGCAGTACACCGAGCCCTTGAGGTAGTGCGGATGGTGTTGTGGCTTTTCCCGGGCGGCGTTACGCGCCTTCCTGATGGCCTGCACTTGATCAAAGACGGCGGACGTGATGAGCGCCGGGTGTCGCCCCGGGTACCAGACGCCCTCGAACTTGACCTCGCCGAGGTAGTAGCGGTTGGCGAGCATCTTGTCGACGTGCTGGACGCTGACCGGGCGGGTGGGGCGCTTGGGCGTGGCCGGAATGCGCAAACCCCGGTACTCAAGGGCGGTCGCCAGCTGGGCCATGGTGTACTCGCCGCTGGCGTAGGCCTCGAACATCCAGACGATGTGTGGTGCGCGGTCCTGGTCGACCGCGATGGTTCGGACCTCCCGGCCGTCTACCGTCACGCGGACGTTTCGGTAGCCCAAGGGCGCCAGTCCGAGCGTGCCGCCGGCCTTGGCCTTCTGGCGCATAGGGGACGTAATGAAGTAACAAATACGTGATCGAGAGCATCATCGCAGGTCACAGGCCTGTGGAGGGTTCGAAACGCGCAAGTTATTTCATTTCGACTCCGTACCCTTCTTGGCTTCCTGCGCCAAGTTCTGTGAATAGAACTCGGCAATAGTGGCCATGATTCCGTGCAGGAGCTTGCCCGACGGTGTCTCGTCGATATTCTCGGTGGACGACACCAGTTGGGCACCAGCCTTCCGGATCGCGAGGTTGATAGTGACATCGTCCTCGCGGGAGCGGGCCAGCCGGTCGACCTTGTGTATGATCACGTAGGAGATGCCGCCTTGCTCGCGCAGGAAACGCAGCGTGGCTTGAAGCTCGGGGCGGTCGGCAGTCTTGGCTGATTCGCCGCGGTCGAGGAATTCGGCCACAATGACCGCATTCAGTCGATCGGCGGTCCGCTCGTTGGCGGGTCTTCGAAGTTAACCGGGGTGGGCGTGAGACCCCAGCCAGTTTGGTAACTG
>NZ_CDWTMG010000112.1:0-14766 GCF_977945845.1 Frankia sp. CcMO1 | reverse complement strand
GGCCCACAGCCATGCCCGTGAACCGTCACCCACAGCAAGATCGCTAAAGCAGGTGAATGTTTACGGCCGAACGCGCGGCTGCTCGCTCGGGCGAGTTCCAGGGCGAAGTCGGCGGCGTCGGCGAAGCGGGTGCCCGGATCCTTCGCCAGCGCCCGCAGGATCACCGCGGAGACGGGTGGCGGAACCATGGTGAGCGGTTCCGGCATGCTTGTCAGATGGTGGTGGGTCAGCGGCTGCACCGCCATCTGACGGCCGAACAGCGGTCGGTTGGCGATCATCTCGTAGAGCACACCCGCGAGGGCGTAAAGATCGGTGGACGGGAAGAGACGCGTCCCTATGATCTGCTCGGGAGCCATGTAACGCGGCGTTCCCAGGATCGCGCTGGCGGTGGTCTCCACTCGGTCGAAAATCTTGGCGATGCCGAAGTCGGTCACCTTCAGCAGCCCGTCGCCGACGAACATGATGTTGTCCGGCTTGATGTCCCGGTGCAGCACTCCGTGGCCGTGCGCTGTGGCGAGGGCGGCCGCGGCCGCGAGCCCGATCGAGCAGGTGGTCTCGGCGGAGACCGGTCCCGAGCTCATCCGCTGTTTGAGCGTGCCGCCGGAGAGCAGCTCCATGACGAGCAGGCAGGTGCCCTCGTGCTCCACGTAGTCGTGGATACGCACGATGTGCGGATGGTCCAGTTCAGCCAGCACCCGAGCCTCGGACAGGAAGCGGGCACGCAGATCGGGGTCGTCGGAGGTGTCCAGCAGGATCTTGATCGCGACCTTGCGGCCGATGAGCCGGTGCTGGCCGGCCAGCACGAGCCCGTAGCCACCCCGGCCCGGGTCGCCCTCGACGGAGTAACCGGGAAGCGCCGCCTCCACCCGAGATTTATCTATCAACAAGGTCCAGATCCGTCCGCTACCACGCCGGGCATCCGCTGTACCGCCACCCGTGCGCCGAGAACCATCCTGGCCTGCAATGACGCCCTTCGTCGGGTTCCTGGTGATCCTACGGCCCTGACCCCCCATTCCCTACCCCCGGCCGGCCGGTCCGGCGTGCCGGATCGGCGACACGGGCAGGCCGACGGGGCTGGCGAGCGCCGCCGTCGCCGCAGTGCGGATGATGGGCACTGCGGCACATGTTGAACCTGCGAGGAAGGGCATCCCACGTCATGTCGACAACCGAGCCCGCTGCCCCGGTGGCTCCGCTGGACATCACCGCGACCGAGGAATGGGCGGCGCTCACCACGCATCTGCGCGAGATCTCCGAGGTGTCCCTGCGGGATCTGTTCGCCGCCGATCCCCGGCGTGGCGAGACGTTCGCCGTCGAATCGGACGGACTCTATCTTGACTACTCCAAGAACCGGCTGACCGCGCGCACCGTCGAGTTGCTGACCGCGCTGGCCCGGCGCGCCGGGCTGGCGGACCGGATCGAGGCGATGTTCCAGGGCGAGAGGATCAACGTCACCGAGAACCGACCGGTGTTGCACGTGGCGTTGCGCGCCCCGGCCGGCACCCGGATCGAGGTGGATGGCGCCGACGTCGTCCCCGACGTGCATCGGGTGCTCGACGCGATGTCCCGATTCGCCGACCGGGTGCGGTCGGGAGAATGGCTGGGTGCCACCGGTGAGCGGATCCGGACGGTGGTCAACATCGGCATCGGCGGCTCCGACCTGGGACCCGCCATGGCCTACGACGCCCTGCGCGACTATGCCGACCGGTCGATCGAAGTCCGGTTCGTCTCCAACGTCGACCCCACCGACATCTGGGAGGCCACCGCCGATCTCGATCCGGCCAGCACCCTGTTCATCGTCTCGTCCAAGACGTTCACCACCCTGGAAACGATCTCCAATGCGCGGGCCGCGCGGTCCTGGCTCACCGGCCTGCTCGGCGAGGACGCCGTTTCCCGGCATTTCGTCGCGGTCTCCACGAATGCCGAGAAGGTCGCCGAGTTCGGTATCGACACCGAGAACATGTTCGAGTTCTGGGACTGGGTGGGCGGCCGGTACTCGGTGGACTCCGCGATCGGCCTCTCGCTGATGATCACGATCGGGACGCCGAACTTCCGGGAGTTCCTCGCCGGTTTCGCCGCCATGGACACGCACTTCCGGACGGCTCCGTTCGAGCGGAACCTTCCGGTTCTGCTCGGCCTGATCGGCCTGTGGTACCGCGACTTCTTCGGTACCGCGACGCACGCGGTGCTGCCCTACAGCCACTACCTGGGCCGATTCCCGGCTTATCTCCAGCAGCTGGACATGGAGAGCAACGGGAAGTCGGTCGATCTCACCGGGCGGCCCGTGCCGACGCCGACCGGACCGATCGTCTGGGGGACTCCCGGCACGAACGGACAGCATGCGTACTATCAGCTCCTGCACCAGGGGACGACGATCGTCCCGGCTGATTTCATCGGCTTCGTCCGGCCGAACCATCCCGGGGTGGGCACGGCGGACGGCGCCGGGGTGGACCAGCATGCCCTGCTGCTGGCCAACTTCCTGGCGCAGACGGAGGCCCTCGCGTTCGGCCGGACAGCCGCGGAGGTGGCCGCCGAGGGTGTCGCGCCGGGCCTCGTTGCACATCGGACCTTCCCGGGTAATCGACCCTCGAACACCCTGCTCGCCCAGCAGCTGACTCCATTCACCCTCGGTCAGCTGATCGCACTGTACGAGCACAAGGTGTTCACCCAGGGTGTCATCTGGGGGATCAACAGTTTCGACCAGTGGGGCGTGGAGCTCGGCAAGGTGCTGGCCGGTCGGATCATTCCGGAACTCGGGTCCGAGCAGGAACCGGAGCTGGGGCATGATAGCTCGACAAACGCTCTGATCAAGCGTCTGCGCGCCGGCTGACGTCCGCCGGGGATCCAGCCAACCGAGGCATGTTACTCTGCGTAACTGATCGGGGGGTGACCCCACGCAGTGACGACATCGGGGGGTGGAAGTCATGCGGGTGGATGCTGGAGCCTTGCGGATGTCCGTGCAGCGGACAGGCGAGGACGTGCTCATCGAACTCGCCGGGGAACTCGACACTGCCGGGCGGCTCCGGTTCCGTGAGCAGATCGGCGAGCATCTCGGCCGGGGCGGGGGGACGGTCACGGTGGATGTCGCGGGCCTGCGCTCGATCGACATCCCGGGGCTCGCCGCTCTGCTCCGCGCCGATCTGCTGCTCCGCCGGGTGCACTCACGTCTGGAGATCCAGGCACCCACGCCGGCGTTCGCCGCGTTGTTGCGGGAGGCCGGTCTCGACGGTCGACTGCGGGTCGGCGGGGGATCCCGCCGCCGCTGACCGCCGCCTCACCTGTCCGCACCCCGCAGGCTGGGAGACGGCTCAGCTGATGAGCGGTGACGTCCGATCGCCCGATGACGCGGGTGCGCTGAGGGTGGCGGGTGCGCTGGGTGACGGTCGTGCACCGGATGGTCCGGAGTCGCCCACCGAGGCGGTGCCGTCCTCGGTGACCAGGGAGAGCAACCCGCGGGAGCCGATCAGACGTTTCTCGATCCCGCCCATCATGAGCATCCCCGCCATCACGAAGAGTGGAAAACCGAGCACCATCAGCAGGACGGGTGGTGTGAGACTCACCGAAAGACCCCCAGGCTGGCTTACGGATCTGATCGGCACCATGGACGCCGTACCGTAGGCGTTACCCTCGGACCTCCGTTGCTCACGTCCCGACCGTCGTCTCACCCGACTCGGGTGTCCACCGGGTTCTCCCCGAGGGGGTCGCCGATTCCGGCCGGGTGGAAGAATAAACCGCAGCTCAGGGGTCTGTTCCGGGATGCGTGTTGTTCCCGGTGTCCGCGGGCTCGTACCCTTCCCCCAATATGTCTGCGCGGCCCGTTCCATTGCCCGCTTATAGCGGCCGTCCGTGGGTTCGTGACGCGGACCTGTTTGCGCGTCTCGACCTGCTCTCCGAGCAGGTCGATTTCGCCCTTGCCGAGATAGCCCTGCGGCGGGCCGCCTACCAGCGAGCCTGCGAGGAGGAGGCCGACTGGCAGTGGGCGCCCCTCGGCGTTGAGGTGCTGAGCCGGCCGTCCGTGGCGCAGGCTCTGGCCGGCGAGCTCGCCGCCGTCGAGCGGCTGCGGTTGTGGGCGCAGGAGATGTACTGGTTGCAGGAACAGGCGCGGCTGCGCGGACTGCTGCGCTGAGCGTGCGGGCGCGGGCCGCCCCGCTATCCCGTTCCCGGCGAGGGGCCTCCCGTCCCTGGCGGGGGGCCGTCGAGCGTGCCGAACAGCCGGCGGCCGAGGTTTGCCGCGGCGACGTTGCCCCGGTGCAGATACCGGGTGATGCCAGCTTCCAGGCTCTCGGCGGCGTCGTCCTTGCAGCCGGCCCGGTAGAGCACCTCGGCGCGGGACAGCAGCGCGTGTCCCTGGCCGTCGGTGTCGTCGGTGCGGCTGGCGAGATCGACGGCGGTGTCGGCGAACCGGAGGGCCTCGGCATCGCGGCCGCGCAGCGCCAAGAGCTTCGCGTGGACCCCGCACCATCCGGCCTGGGCCGGTAGCTGGTCGGCGGCGGCGGCGTCCCGACACCGGGTGACGTACTTGCCCGCGTCGTCGACCTTGCCGAGCCGGACGAGAACGTCGGCGAGTGCCGCGGCCCGGTTGGCCAGGAACGCGCGTTCCCCCATCCGGGACAGCTGCCGGCAGCTTCGCCGCAGCTCCCGCTCGGCGACTGCCAGCTCGTCGGCGAGCAGTGCCACCCGGGCCACGACGAACCCGCCATGAAAGGGGTCGACCCGAGGGGCGCGCAGGTCGTGAACGATCTCCTCGGTCGCCTTGAGATGGATCTGCGCGCCCTCCAGATCCCCCGACATGGCGGTGAGGACCGCGAGCTGGGCGAGCACGGTCCGACGCAGAGCCCGGTCGTCGTCAGCGGCGTCGAGGGCCTCGTTTGCCCGGGTGATCCCGACGGCGACTGGCCGGGGCCCCCAGCTCATGAGCATGGTGAGCTCCCGGCGCAGCGACTGCGCGGCCCGGGGCACGCCGGACTCTTCCGCATGCCGGACGGCGTTCTCCATCGCCCGCTCGGCCGCGGCGAACTGCCCGGCCGCCAGGTAGGCGTTGGCCTGGCTGCGGCAGGCGAGCGCCGCGCCGACCTCGTCGCCGGCCTGCACGAAGTTGGTCAGGCACGCCGCGGCTTCGGTCAGCGTCCTGGCGACCAGGCCCTCCGGATCGGTGGAGAACAGCACCCGCAGGTACGCGAGCCGGGCGTGGGCCCGCAGGCCCTCCTCCCCGGCGCGCCGGGCCCGCTCGGTCACCTGGCGCAGGATGCGCTCGGCGTCGGAGAGCCGGCCGAACGAGTACAGCGCCCAGCCGAGGTCGATCTCGGCCCGTAGCCGCAGCGGGTCCGTCTCGGGCAGCAGGGTGATGGCCCGCTTGAGCAGCTGGGCCGCGCCGGTCTCGTCGCCCTGGCGCACCCGGTCCGCCGCCTCGATCAGACAGGTCGCCGCGGATCGGCCCAGCTCGACCGTCTCGGTGTCGCGCTGCCCGATCTCCACCCGGTAACGGAACGCCTGCTCCAGGTGGTAGCCGACCAGTTCGTCGTGCTCACCGGGGCCGCCCTCCAGCCGGGTCTGCAGCCACTGGGCGAACCGCTGGTGCAGATCGGCGCGCTGCCGTTTGGCGGTGGACTGGTAGGCGCAGTCGCGCAGCAGCACGTGCAGGAACCGGAACGCCTCGACGCCGGGCAGGTCGGACCGATCCGGATGCACCAGTTCCTTGCGGACCAGGCTCAGGCAGTGGGCGGCGACCATCGGCTGTTCGTTCGGGTCCGACAGGTCGATGACGGCGTCGAGGTAGAAGCGTTCCCCCACGATGGCGGCGCGTTCAAGGACCCGCCGTTCGGGCGGGTCGAGCCGGTCGAGCCGGGCCGCGAGCAGGGACGAGATGGTCGGCGGCACCGTCACGTTGCGCAGGCTGCCGGTGGCGATCCACCGGCTGCCCTCCCGGCGCAGCAGGCCGTCGTCGACGAGGGCCGCCACCATCTGCTCGACGAACAGTGGGTTGCCGGCCGCGGAGGTAGTGATCCGGGAGACGAGGGCCGGGTCGAGGTCGTCGGAGCCCATCAGGGTGCGGATCAGGCGCTGGCAGCGTGCCTCGGTCAGCGGCGCCAGCAGCATCGAGGTGGCGTTGAGTTTGCCGCCTCCCCAGTCCCGCCGCTCCTCCAGCAGTTCCGGGCGGGCCAGGCACAGCAGCATGATGAGGGCGTCGCGGGACCAGTCGGCGATGTTCTCCAGCAGGTCGAGCAGGGTCGGCTCGGCCCAGTGCACGTCGTCGAACCACAGGATCAGCGGGCGTCGGGCCGCCAGCGCCTGGAAGAAGGACCGGACGGCCCAGAAGCTCTCCTGCGGACCGAGTTCCGCGCCGCCCAGCCCCACCAGGGGCGCGAGCGCCTCGACGATCTCCGCCGCCTGGGTGACACCGTCGAGCAGTTCCCGCAGCCGACGCCGCCCGTCCGGGGCGCTCTCGTCGGCGGACAGACCGGTGGCCTGGCGCACCATCTCCATCAGCGGCCAGTAGGCGATGCCCTCGCCGTAGGACAGGCAACGCCCGGTGAGCACGGTCGCCCGGTTCGCCATGGCCGCGCAGAACTCGCCGACCATCCGGGACTTGCCGATGCCCGCCGGGCCCAGCACGGTGAACAGGTGGCAGGTGCGTTCCTCGACCACGGCCTCGAAGGCGTCCTGCAGCCGGCGGCGTTCCCGGTTACGCCCGATGACCGGGGCGGTGAAGCCGTGGGTCGGGGCCCGGCTGCCGGGACCCGCGGTCGGGTCGACCAGCCCGATCAATCGGTGCACCCGCAGCGGGTCGCGCTTGCCCTGGACGACCAAGGGGCCGAGCGGGCTCACCGTGACGCTGTGCCGGATGAAGCGGTAGGTGGTGTCCCCGATGAGGATCTCGTCAGGGGGAGCGGCGTGTTCCAGCCGGGAGGCGACGTTCACCGGATCGCCGGTGACGCCACCGCCGGCGACGGTCACCTCGCCGGTGTTGATCCCGATCCGCACCCGCAGTTTCAGGCCCCACTCGCGCTGCAGGTCGGCGTTGAGCGCCTCCATCGCCGCCCGGATGTCGAGGGCGGCGCGACCCGCGCGCAGCGCGTCGTCCTCGTGCAGCACGGGAATGCCGAAGACGGCGAAGACGGCGTCGCCAATGAACTTCTCGACCGACCCGCCGTGGGTGTAGATCACTTCACGGACGGTGGTGAAGAACCGCCACATGACCTGCTGCAGCGGTTCGGAGTCGATTCTCTCGCCGATGTCGGTGGACCCGGTGATGTCCACGAACATGATCGTCACGGTTTTCCGGGCGCCGCTCCCCGGGGTGGGAAGGGGATTCCCACATCCGGAGCAGAAGCGCGCCCGCTCGGGGTTGTCCTCCGCGCAGGTCGGGCACGGCACCATATGCTGGATGGTAGGCCGATCGCGACCCGAGGCGGTGGGGGATGTGCGTACCCGAGTCGCCTGAGGTGACCCGTCCCACGCCGGTGCCACCGTCGAGTCCCGGCCGGGACGGCGCGACCCGGGCGGTTCATCCGCCGACGGCCGGCTTGGCGCGGTCATGACGGCAGCTCCCGCCGCACCGCGAGGAGCGCCGCCACCTGGGCCAACACTCCCCAGCCGCCCGCGTTCACCTCGACCGCCCCGCAGCCACCAAAGACCACCACGCTGCCGGAGCCAGGGGTGACCAGAGCCAGCAACCAGGGGTGACCAGACCCAGCAGGATGCGCGGCGTCGTTGTCTTGCCGGGGCCGTTCGGCCCCAGAAAACCGGTGATGTTCCCTTCCCGCACCGTGAAACTCACGTCCCGGACGGCGCGCTGGGACCCGTATCGCTTGGCCAGATGGTCTATTTCAACGACGGCGGTGACGAGAGCCTCCCGGCGGAGGTTCGAGCGGGGCAATCTCTACGGTAACCTGTCGCTGTTCCAGATCCACCGGCGGCTGTCACCGCCGGCCGGGTCGCGGTCGCCGGCCGGGAGACCGGTACTTCCCGGGTTCCCCGAACCGCGATCCCCCAAGGAGTTTTCATGGACGCTCTCGCCTGCCTGATGACGCGCCGTACAGCGACCCGGCTCGTCGAACCCGGTCCGACGGCGGAGCAGATTATGATCATACTTAGTGCCGCCACCACGGCGCCGGATCACAAGATGCTGCGGCCCTGGCGCTTCGTGGTCGTGCGGGGCGATGCTCGCGCCACCCTGGCGGCGGCGATCAAGCGGGCCGCCGAGACCGTCGGCGGGTTGCCCGAGCCGGTCATCCGCAAGACCGCCGGCAAGGCCACCCGTTCCCCGGCGCTCATCGCCGTCGTCGCCTCCCACGTCGGTTCGAAGGTTCCGGTCGCCGAGCAGGACGCCTCGGCCGCGGCGGCGGCGCAGAACATCTGCCTGGCCGCGCACGCGCTCGGCGTCGCCTCGGCCTGGAAGTCGGTGCCGATGCAGGGCAGCGCCGAGGTCCGGGAGGCGTTCGGGCTGACGTCGGACGAGGCGCTGGTCGGCTGGGTGGAGCTCGGGACCCAGGCGGGCACCGCGCCGCTGCCGGCGCGGCCCGCCGTTCGGCTGGCCCAGGTCGCGGCGGAGATGGAGGCCGACGGGACGCTGGTTCCCGTGGCGGCGGACGATCGGATCTCCCAGTTCGGGCAAGTGACCACGGTGTGAGCGGCAGGCTACCTAAGCTGGAACGCAGGTCTTGAGATCGGGCGGCCTGGACCGGGGTATGACTCCGGCTCCCGAGGTGCGACGGGAGGTGCGCCGTGTGTGGCGGTCTTCGAGGCCGTGGTCTTCGAGGCCGTGGCCGTCTCGGCCTGAGCGTGGCCGGGGGGCTGCTGCTCGCGCTGGTCGTCGGATGCTCGGATCCGGGGTCGAGCGGGTCCGGCGGCTCGGCCGCCCGGCCGGGCTCGGTGGTCATGCCGAGTGCGTCGTCTCAGGACCCGGGCGGCCCGGGCACGCCCGGGGCCTCCGCCGCGGCTGCGACGCCTGGCGTCTCGCGGGCGCCGGGCCCCTCCGGAACCTCCGCCGCCCCGGATGGTGTCGCGTCACCGCCGGTGCCGACTCCGCAAGCATCCTCCGTCTTCGTCGGAGAGGCCTGTTCCCCCACCGAGGACACCTCGCCCGCGACCGCCGTGAACGGCCTTGTGCTGTTCTGCGCGCCCGTCGGCGGGAGCGGCCCGGCCGGCATTGGTCGATGGTCCACGGAGCCGCCCGCCCCGGCTCTCGTGACCCGGCCGGATGAGGGCGGGAACTGTGACCCCGAGGACGTCGGGCGCATCGTCCAGGACTCCGCCGGCCGCCCGGTGTCCTGCCTTCGAGACCCGACGGGCACCCTGACCTGGTCCGACATCTCCTGAACCGGGTCACCACGTCACCGAGCCACCGGTGCCGGTGGCGCGGACCGCCGGGCCGTGCCTACCGGGATGATCAGCCGTTGCGGCGGGCCCGGCGGGTGGTGAGGGCCTCGGCGACGGACCAGAGAGCCGGCAGCACCAGGGCTCCGAAGACGGTCGCCCATGCCCACGGATGATCGGCCAGGTATGGCACGACGTCGTCGTGTAGCCAGGGGAAGAGTCGGTCATGGATCACCGGAACGGCACCGGCCGCCGCGAACACCGCGATGAGCCCGGCTCCCACGACCGCCAGTCCTCCGGGCAGGTGCCGCCAGCCGGTCAGTCCGATCATCAGCAGGCCGATCAGGCCGACGACGATCCCCAGGCCGCCGAGGATGCCCGAACCGGTCAGCCCGCCGGCCGTACCGAGGCCGACCATCGCTGTTCCCACCGCGATCGTCATCCGCCGCCGGCCGTGCGTGACATCCCGGATCATCTCGAAGGCGAGACGGGTGACGGCCCGGGCGAGGAAGGCGACCGGTCGCAGGGGCCGTGGCAGCCGGCGGGTCGATGCCGCCCAGGCGACGACCACCGCCACGATCTGGGCCAGGGCGGTCACCAGAATCGGGCCCTGCGCCGCGTCGGTGATGCGTTCGTCCGAGACGCGGCAGGCCTCGAGCACCTCGTCCACCGCTCGCGGGGGCAGCGCGCCGGGCGTGACGAGGACGCCGCTGAGCCCGGGTGGCCGGGGCGGTCGGCGCGCCAGAGCCGAACTGTCGACGCCGACCGGCCGATGGGCACCGGTCCGTCCCGCGGCGACCCTGGCGGCCGCGGCCGCGGCCAGCGAGATGACCTTGGCGCCGCGCGGCTCGTCCAGGTTCGGGGGGCCCGTCGCTTCCGGTGCCGCCGAGGCCCCCGGTCCGGTCGTCGTTCCGGGCCGGGCTGGTTCCGCGGTCAGGGCCCGGTCGACGGCGGCGAGGAAGTCGGCGGTGGGCCGCGGATCGACCCCGGCCTCGTTGTCGCGCCGCACCGCCTCGGCGACCCCCACCAGCTCCTTGGCCGCGATGTCCCGTTGGAGGCCGGCGGCGACCCAGGTCGCCGTGACCGGCAGGTTCGGCGGCACGGGGGCGTCCGGATCGGTCAGAAAGCCAAGCTCGTCGAGTACCTCCCGTGGCGCCGGGCTGCCGGCCACCTCGGTGAGATCGTCGACCAGATCCACCAGCCAGCCCCGGCGGGCCAGCGCCGCGGCACGGGCGTGACCGGCGGGGACGGCGGGGATGGCGGTGTCCCGGCGGATCATGAGCCGGCGTGGATCCAGCATGATCCGGACCAGCCAGCCCGCACCGTCCAGCCGTCCCCACATCCAGTCGTTGGCCCGCCACGAGGACTTCGCGAAGGCGCCGAAGTTTCCCAGCTGCAGGCCTGTGACCTTCTCCTCGGCCAGCGCGCGGGCGGGATCGAGGCGGTTCGGTAGATCCGCGCTGATCTGGACGAGCTCAACCGGTTGATCGAGGACCGCGGCGCCGGTGCTCCGCTCGACCAGGTGCACGGCGATCAGGGCGTCCGCGGGAGTCGACGGGAGGTACCCGACGAAGTCCGCGAGGGTCCGGGCCGCCACCGCCCGGCGCTGGCCGAGACTGAGACCCTCGGGCCTGGTCTCTGGTCCCGCCGGAGGCGGGGCCGCGGGGGACCGCCGGTCCACGAGATCGGTGAGCTCGTCCTGCCCCGCGTCGCCCTCCGGGTCGGTCCGCAACCAGCGGCGGGCTGCCTCGGCGATGACGTCGAGCAACGGTGCCCCGGCCATCGCACCGAGGGTCTCGCCGACCGTCGTGAAGACGCCGGGTCGCAGGGCCGCGGTGCCCGCAGTGCCTGCAGTGCCTGCGGTGCCTGCGGTGCCGGTGCTCCGGATGGTGGCGCGCGAGGCGCCGTGCACGGCCGCCGCGAGCCGGGCGAGTCGGATCCGGTCCGCCGGCTCGGGGGAGAGGACGTACCCTTCGTTGATCATGTTGATCAGCAGGCCCTTGGCGGCGTCGAGCGCGGGCCGGCCCAGCCGCCACAGGTCGGCGAGGTCGGCCGTGGTCGGCAGCCGGTCGGGAAGCATCTGGACCACGGCGTTGACCGCGGCGTTCGTCATCCGGGCGGGTCCGGCCGCGTCGGTGCGCAGCGCGTCGGTGTCCGGGGGACGGGGCAGGTCGAACCGACCACCGAGGACGCGCAGCAACGCCTCGATCACCGGTGGGGCGGTCTCCTCTGCCAGGCTGCGGCGGTAGGCGTCATAGACGCTCTCGTCCGCTAACCGGGGCCCACCGGCCGGGGCAAGGCGCAGCAGCCGTCGCCGGTTCGCCCGCGTACCGCGTACGGCGCTGTTACGATCGCGCAGCGTCGCCAGATCTGTACCGATCGACTGGTTCAGCGCCGCGCCGAGCATCTGGAGGAGGGTGGGGATCACCGCGGGCGGTGTGGGCGGCATGGGTGGTGTGGGCGGCACGGGTGGCATGGTCGGTGCCGCCGGATCCGTCATCGGTACCGGCATCCGCGGCGAGGGCACGACGTAGGCGAGCACGCGACGGACCTGGCGCTCGGCGGGCCGGTCGAAGATGGCCGCCAGCGCCGGTCCGATCGGGCGGTTGACCAGAATCCCGCCGTCCGAGGCGTGGAATCCGCGGGAGGCGTTGACGTAGCGGGCCATGTCCGGGTGCGCGGCATCGACGGCGTGCCCCACCGGCACGTAGGCCGGCTCGAAGGCGCCCGGAAAGGCGGAACTGGCCCGTGCGGCCAGGGCGAGACGGGGGACCGCGCCAGGGTCGGTCAGGTCCTGCGTGCCGAAGGCGAACAGGCCCCGGTGGTCGACGTCGCACATGGTGCCGCCGAGTGAGTCGGCGTGCTCGGCGACCTCGCCGCGCAGGATCGTCGTGGTGATGAAGACCGATGTCGGGCGGTCCGCGCCGGCCCGGTTGGGGCGGGCCGTCTCCCCCCACCGCTGCCAGGGCGGTGTGCAGCGCGGGCAGCACGGCGGTGTCCCCGTGCAGTAGCGAAGGATACGTCTTTTCGTGGGGGGTGCGCATGAGCGCGTCAAGCGAGCCGAGGGACAGCCACAGGTCCCGCAGCGGGGTGAGATCGGCGTGGTGGGTGTTCGCGTAGCCCAGCATGGCGGCGTTGATGCCACCGGCCGAGGTGCCGGCGAGTACGTCCACACTGACCTCGACGTCGAGGATGGCTGCCAGCCGGGCGTAACGGGCGGCGACGGCAGCGTCCGCTTCGTCGGCCCGGTCACGGTCCGGGCTGGTCGCAAGGTTGATCTCGGTGGCGACCCCGCCCATCCAGACGGCGAGGCTCGCGCCACCGGTCATGACGACCGCGAGCCGTACCTCCTGGGTGGCCGGGTCGCGCATGAGTGGCAAGAGTAGACGTGCCCGGCCTCGGGTCTTCCCCGTTTGTCGGAGAAAAGTTGGATCGCGACGACTTCTTCCCAGCCGCCGCTCTTGTCAACGGGTTACTCGTGAGTAGCATGGGAACAACGTACTCACGAGTAGCTAGCCGGCATCGGCTGATCACGATGTCCGGCGGTCCCGGGAAGGAGCCGTTGATGGGCCACTACCGGAGCAATCTGCGAGACATCGAGTTCAACCTGTTCGAGGTGTTCGGGATCGATCGCACGCTCGGCACCGGTCCCTTCGGGGAGATGGACGCCGAGACCGCGCGCGAGGTGCTGGCCGAGCTCGACCACCTCGCCTCCGGACCCGTTGCCGAGTCCTTCACCGACGCCGACCGTCATCCGCCGACCCTGGATCCGGCGACCGGATCGGTGACCCTGCCGGAGTCGTTCAAGAAGTCCTACCAGGCCGTTCTGGACGGTGAGTGGTGGCGGCTCTACCTTCCGCCGCACCTGGGCGGACTGGGTGCGTCCCCGACCGTCGCGTGGGCGGCCTCGGAGCTGCTGCTCGGAGCGAACCCGGCCATCTTCATGTACATGGCCGGCCCGACGTTCGCAGCGATCCTGCACCGGCTCGGCAACGAATGGCAGCGCCAGCTCGCCGAGTTCGCCATTGAACGGCACTGGGGCGCGACGATGGTGCTCACCGAGCCGGACGCGGGTTCCGACGTCGGGGCCGGTCGTACCAGGGCGATCGAGCAGCCCGACGGCACCTGGCACATCGAGGGCGTGAAGCGGTTCATCACCAATGGGGACTGGGATGTCCCGGAGAACATCATCCATCTCGTGCTCGCCCGGCCGGAGGGGCACGGCCCGGGGACCAAGGGCCTGTCGATGTTCGTGGTGCCGAAGTTCATGCCCGATCCGCGGACCGGCGCGCCCGGCGCCCGCAACGGCGTCTACGTGACGAACATCGAGAAAAAGATGGGCCTGAAGGTCTCCGCCACCTGCGAGCTGCGGTTCGGTGAGCGGGCGCCGGCGGTCGGCTGGCTGGTCGGTGACGTCCACGAGGGCATCGCCCAGATGTTCCAGGTGATCGAGTACGCCCGGATGATGGTGGGCAGCAAGGCCATCGCCACGCTGTCCACCGGATATCTCAACGCGCTCGAGTTCGCCCGCACCCGCGTCCAGGGTGCGGACCTGGCCCGCGCGTCGGACAAGACGGCACCGCGTGTCACGATCATCCATCACCCGGATGTCCGCCGGATGCTGATGATGCAGAAGGTGTATGCGGAGGGCATGCGTTCGCTGATGCTCTACACCGCGACGTTCCAGGACCGGGTTGCGCTGGCCGGCGAGCGGGGGGAGACCGACGAGCTCGCCGAACGCATCAACGACCTGCTGCTCCCGATCGTCAAGGGGGTCGGCTCCGAACGGTCCTACGAGCTGCTCGCCTCTTCACTGCAGATCCTCGGTGGTTCCGGGTACCTGCAGGACTATCCGATCGAGCAGTACATCCGCGATGCCAAGATCGATACTCTCTACGAGGGCACCACGTCGATCCAGGGCCAGGACCTGTTTTTCCGGAAGATCGTCCGGGACCAGGGGCAGGCGCTGACCTCCGTGCTGGGCGAGATCCAGACGTTCGTGAAGGGGGAGGCCGGCAACGGCGCGCTGCGGGCGGAGCGGGAGGCGCTGGGGGTGGCTCTCGATGACGTCCAGAGCATGGTGAATTCGCTGGTCGGGTTCCTCACCGGCGCCGCCGAGGATGCCGCCGCGATCTACAAGGTCGGCCTGAATACGACGAGGCTGCTGATGAGCCTCGGCGACCTGATCATCGGATGGCTGCTCCTGCGCGGCGCCGAGGTAGCCCTGCGAACCCAGGATTCTCCGGCATCCGCCGGGGCCCGGTCCGCTCGGGACGCCGCCTTTTACCAGGGCAAGGTGGCCGCCGCGCGCTGGTTCGCGGCCAATGTGCTACCGGAGTTGACGGCGCGCCGGGTATCGCTGGAGTCCACCGGCCTCGGGCTCATGGAACTGCCGGAGGAGGCGTTCTGATGTTGCCGGGGCGGGGTTGCGTTCTTGTCGCGGCAGGGTATCAT